>DAOVVG010000022.1 GCA_030632175.1 Gammaproteobacteria bacterium | reverse complement strand
TGTGATGTGCTATCTGCTCAGGTGAATGCCGGAGAAAATATTCATCACCAAAACCGTCCCACAGGGTGCTGGCAGCCGACGAATCTTCCTGCAGCAGTTCCGAGGCGGCTTGCCGGGTCTGCTGAATATGCTCGGCACGTTCGAGCGGATCCTGCAAGCCGCGTTGCAATGCGCGACGTGTGTTGTAGTAGAGCTGTTTCAGCAGGGCATCCTTCCAGCTGTTCCACATTTCGGGATTGGTGCCACGTATATCCGCAACTGTCAGCAGGTAAAGGTAATCAAGGTGGACAGTATTCCCCACGGTTCCAGCAAATCGATTGACAACAAGCGGATCGCTGATGTCTTCACGCTGCGCGGTCGATGACATCAGCAAGTGCTGGTTAACAAGCCAGGTAACCAGTTCTGCGTCGTAGTCACTGAGGCCGTGCTGGATACAAAACTCGTGCGCAGCTTTGCCGCCCAGTGTTGAGTGATCGCCGCCGCGCCCCTTGGCGATATCGTGAAACAGCCCGGCGAGGTACAGGAGTTCAGGCTTGGGCAGGGTGGCGATGACGTGGCTACAGAGCGGAAATTCATGTGCAAATTCAGGCACTGTAAAGCGACGCAGGTTACGCATAACGGTAAGGATATGTTCGTCCACCGTGTAAATGTGAAACAGGTCATATTGCATCAGTCCGACAATATGTTCGAAAGCTGGCAGGTATGCGGCGAGGATGCCGTACACATTCATACGGCGCAGCTCGTGCGTGACACCCTGTGGCTGCCTGATTATTTCCATAAACAGACTGCGCGCCCCGATGTCGTTGCGAAAAGCGTCATCGATAAGGTGACGATGTTGACGAACGGCGCGAATGGTGCCGGCGCGCACACCATGCAGTTCCGGGTCCTGTTCCAGCAGCAGAAATATTTCGAGTAGCGCGAACGGGTAGTGTGCGAAAACCTTGTCGTTACTGATCTCAATGTAGCCGCCACGGCTCTGGAATCGATTGTTAATGACTATCGGTTCACCCGGACCCTCCGGGTGAAGAATGTTTTCGTGAAACAGTTGCAGCAACATTTCATTGAGGCGGCTCAGCTCCATGATGGTGCGGTAGTACTGTTTCATGAAGGCTTCCACGCCCAGCCGGTTATCATCGTCGTGGAAATCGAAGGTGCTGGCCAGTGTGCGCTGGTAGTCAAACAGTAGCCGGTCTTCACCGCGCCCGGTAAGCATATGCAGGGCAAAACGGATATTCCAGAGCAGGTCGCGCCCCTTCGCCAGCGTTTCGAACTCCTTGCGAGTTAAAAAGTCATGGTCAACCAGCTGTTCGAGCGACGCTGTGCCAAAATGCCTGTTTGCAACCCAGGCAATCATCTGGATATCACGCAGTCCCCCGGGCCCTTCCTTGACGTTCGGTTCGAGGTTATAGGCAGTATTGTGAAATTTTTTGTAGCGGGTTCGCTGTTCCGCGCTCTTCACTTCAAAGAATGTACGGCTGTTCCAGATTTTTTCAGGTGCAGTATTTTCCTGCATGCGCCGGAACAGGGTTTCTGAACCTGTCAGCAAACGTGCTTCCATGATGTTGGTGACCACGGTGACATCAGCGAGCGACTGTTCGACACAATCCTCGATTGTGCGCACGCTGTGTCCGACTTCAAGGCCTATGTCCCAGAGGAATGTCAGTAATTCAGTGATCTGTGCGTCAAACCGGTTGTTCTCGTCATCGAGCAGCAGTATCAGCAGGTCAACATCAGACCCGGGCATTAATTCGCTGCGACCATAGCCACCCACCGCTACAAGTGCCGGTTGCCCGGTATCCGGACCCATGAAACGGGCCCAGGTACGCACCAGCACCTGGTCAATTTGCCAGGATCGTGCGCGGACCAGAACGGGCGCGCCGACGCCGCTCTCGAACTGCTGTCCCAGTATTTCCTTGCCCTGTTTCAGGCACTGTTTGAAGGGTTCCAGCGGGGCGCCGGCTTCAGCCAGCGCGGCATCCAGTGTCTGCATCTGGAACCAGGATTTAAAGGTTGCCGTGGTCGCAGCTACCGGGTTGGAGTCAGTCATGTCGGGTTGCAGTAAAGCCTAGATTTCATCGCCGGGCAGACAGGTCAGTACTTCATGACCGGTGTCTGTCACGAGGATCGTGTGTTCCCATTGTGTTGAAAGGCTATGGTCCTTGGTGACTACTGTCCAGCCATCCGGCAGCAACCTGGTGTGTCGCTTGCCGGCGTTCACCATGGGTTCAATCGTGAATGTCATGCCGGCTTCAAGCGTCATGCCGGTGCCCGGCTTGCCGTAGTGCAATACCTGCGGATCCTCGTGGAATTCACGACCGATTCCATGCCCGCAGTACTCGCGGACGATAGAGCAGTGTTGTGACTCGGCATGTTTCTGGATAGCGTGGCCGATATCTCCAAGCTGGATACCGGGTTTGACCATTTCAATACCGATTTTCATGCAGTCATGACTGATGCGTGCCAGTCGCTCTGCGGCGACAGTAGGGGGGCCGACAAAGAACATCTTGCTGGTGTCGCCGTGAAAGCCGTCCTTTATGACGGTGACATCTATATTCATGGCATCCCCTTTTTTGATGACCTTGTCACCGGGTATGCCATGGCACACAACGTGATTGATCGAGGTGCAGATGGATTTCGGGAAACCGCGGTAATTGAGCGGAGCCGGGACCGCCTGTTGCTCGTTCACAATATAATCATGACAGATGCGATCCAGTTCGCCGGTGGTGATGCCGGGTTTTACATGGGGCCGGATCATTCTCAGAACCTCGCCAGCGAGACGTCCGGCGATACGCATCTTTTCAATTTCGTCGGGGGTTTTTATGGAGACGGGCATTTAAGGTCCTGAGTTTTAAAACATTTAGGCGAGTCTGGTGAAGGGTTGTGGTCGGGTTCCGGATTGCTGTGCACGTGAGTGTATGGTATAAAGGCGGGCTTGTTAAGTGGGGTTTGTTGTTCCGCTTGACCTAATTCACACATGTATCGGCACATGCGGCAGGGTGCCTGGTTGACTGTAAAACTGTAAATGCAGTCATTCGGGTTGTTGTCATGGGATGCATGGAAGTCTAACCCTGAATACTGGAGAAATCTAAAGATGGCAGAAGTCACTATGCGCCAGATGCTTGAAGCTGGCGTGCATTTTGGTCACCAGACCCGTTACTGGAACCCGAAGATGGCCCCCTATATCTTCGGCGAACGCGGCAAGATCCACATCATCAACCTTGAAAAAACGATGCCTCTGTTTACCGAGGCCATGAACTACCTTGGTAGCATGGTCGCAAATGGCGGCACGGTACTGTTCGTCGGTACCAAGCGTTCTGCACAGAATGCTGTCAGGGAAAATGCGGAACGTTGCGGTATGCCCTACGTCAATCACCGCTGGCTTGGCGGTATGTTGACGAACTACAAGACAGTACGTGCATCCATCAAACGTCTGAAAGATCTTGAAGTTATGTCCGAAGACGGATCATTTGACAAGATCAGCAAGAAGGAAGGACTGATGCTGACGCGTGAGCTGGAGAAGCTGGAACGCAGCCTCGGCGGTATCAAAAATATGCGCGGCATACCTGATGCCATGTTTGTAGTGGATGTTGGCCACGAAAAGATCGCTATCAGCGAAGCCAGAAAACTGGGTATCCCGGTCATTGGTGTTGTTGATACCAATAATTCACTGGATGGTATTGATTACGTGATACCCGGTAATGATGATGCCATTCGTGCTATCAATCTGTTTGTTGAATCTGCTGCTACTGCGGTCGATACCGGCAAGCTGAGTGTCGCGCACGCTGTTGCTGAATCAACGGATGAATTTGTCGAGCTCGATGGCGATGAGATAGCCAAACCTGTCAAGAAGAAGGCCAAAAAGACAGCAGACAAGGTCACCGTGAAGAAGGCTGCTCCGAAGAAAGCCGCCCCGAAAAAAGCTGCGGCAGCTGAAGCAGTGGCTGAAGCCGCTGACAAGGCTGAGCCCGCTGAAAAGGTGGAAGCCGCTGACAAGGCTGAGCCTGCTGAAAAGGTGGAAGCCGCTGATAATGCGGAAGCCGGCGAAAAATAAGGTCTGCCCGGCAGGGTTTCTTCCGTACGCGTAAAGAATCTAGAGGATATTTGATATGGCAATTACTGCTGCGCTGGTAAAAGAACTGCGCGAACGTACCGGCTCCGGGATGATGGAGTGCAAGAAGGCATTGGTTGATGCTGATGGTGATATGGATACAGCCATCGAGGCGTTGCGTAAAACCGGTCTGGCAAAAGCCGACAAGAAGGCCAGTCGTATTGCTGCCGAGGGTCTCGTTGTGATTGAAGTCAGCGATGACGGCAAGACCGCGGCCATCGTAGAGGTTAACTGCGAAACAGATTTCGTTGCCAAGAAGGAAGATTTCCAGGATTTTGCCGCAGCCATTGCAAAACGGGTTCTGGCAGATAATCCGGCAGATCTCGACGCATTGATGGCAATGCCGCTGAATGATGGCGATGCCAGTACGGTAGAGGATGCGCGCAAGGCGCTGATTGCGACCATCGGCGAGAATATTTCCGTGCGACGTTTTACCCGCATTGAAAGTGATAATGCAATTGCCAGCTACCGTCACGGTGTGCGCATCGCTGTGCTGGTCGAAGTGGCCGGTGGTGACGATGTGCTGGGCAAGGACCTGGCAATGCACATTGCTGCCCACGATCCACGTCCGGTCTGTATTTCCGAAGATCAGGTTCCCGAGGAAATGGTGGCTGCCGAACGTGATATTTTCACCGCCCAGGCACGTGAGAGCGGCAAGCCTGACGACATCATTGAAAAGATGATCAGCGGCAGGATTCGCAAGTATCTCGGTGAGATCACCTTGCTTGGCCAGTCTTTTGTCAAGGACCCTGATCAGACGGTTGGCAAGCTGCTGAAACAGGCAGATGCCAGCGTTGTGCGCTTCGAGCGCGTTGAACTGGGTGAGGGTATTGAAAAGAAAGCAGAGAACTTTGCTGACGAGGTGATGGCTCAGGTCAAGGGTGGTTGATTCACCATCGTTACACCACACTGAAACGGGGTCGATTTTCGACCCCGTTTTTTTATGGCAATCCCGGGGAAAACATTAGACAATGGCCGCAAGGAAATCTGGCGGTCATATTTATAACATATTGAATAAAAAGGATATTAGATGTTATACAGGCGGGTATTGCTAAAGCTTAGCGGTGAGGCGCTGATGGGTCAGGGCAGGCACGGAATTGATCCAGCTGTCGCACAGCGCCTGGCCAGTGAAATACACACTGTCGCCAGTCAGGGAACACAGCTGGGCCTGGTCATTGGTGGTGGCAACATTCTGCGCGGTGCCGGTCTGGCTTCGCAGGGCATGAACCGGGTCAGCGGCGATCACATGGGGATGCTGGCAACGGTTATGAATTCACTTGCCATGCAGGATGCCATTGAGAAAACAGGAACCGACTGCCGTGTGATGTCGGCACTGACCATTGACCAGGTGTGTGAACCCTATTCAACCCGGCAGGCAGTGCGGCATCTGGAGCAGGGGCGGGTGGTCATTTTTGCAGCGGGTACCGGTAGTCCGTTTTTTACCACTGATTCTGCCGCGAGTTTGCGTGCCATAGAAATTGGTGCGGACATCATGCTCAAGGCAACCAAGGTCGATGGTGTCTACACGGCAGACCCGGTGACCAATCCGGATGCAACACTTTACAAGCGCATCAGTTATGACGAAGCGCTGGCACAGAAACTCGGCGTCATGGATGCAACAGCACTGGTGCTTTGCAGCGAACATAAAATGCCGCTGCGTGTATTCAATGTATTTGAAGCCGGCCAGCTTGGCCGGATTGTGGACGGGCAGGATATCGGAACGTTGGTGCAGCAGGAGAACCAGGAATGATTGATGAGATTTTGCAGGATGCCGGTGTGCGCATGGACAAGAGTATCGAGGCCTTCAGGCTAACGCTTGGCAAGGTACGCACCGGGCGGGCACATCCCAGCCTGCTGGACCACCTGGTGGTGGATTATTACGGTTCCAATGTGCCGATCTCGCAGGTGGCGAATATTGGTGTTGAAGATGCGCGCACCCTGACGGTAACGCCATGGGAAAAGACCATGGTGCAGGCAATCGAGAAGGCTATTCTGAAATCTGATCTGGGTCTTAACCCGTCAACTGCCGGTACCGTCATGCGCATTCCCATGCCGCCGCTGACAGAAGAAACCCGTCGTGATCTGGTAAAAGTGGTGCGTCACGACGGCGAGACGGCAAAGGTTTCAATTCGAAACATTCGGCGTGATGCGAACAGTGATTTCAAGGACCTGTTAAAGGAAAAGGAAATCTCCGAGGATGAAGAGCGCAAGGCGCAGGATGCGATTCAGAAATTAACGGATGCCCATGTGGCAGAAGTGGACAAGATTCTTGCAACCAAGGAAGCTGAACTGATGGAAATTTAGCAGGCCGGACACGATGACGGGCGGGCAGGAATACACAGGTAACTAAAGTAAAGGGGCACAGCGGGTTTAGTTGATGGCAGAAGACAGTAATCAGGGCAGTTTGCCGCGCCATATTGCCATTATCATGGATGGTAACGGTCGCTGGGCGCGTGCGCGCCTGTTGCCGCGATATGTCGGGCATCGTGAGGGCGTGAAGTCGGTGCGCCGAGCGGTAGAAGCCTGTCTGGACAAGAACATCAAGGCGTTGACGCTGTTTGCTTTCAGTAGTGAGAACTGGCGGCGACCGAGTGAGGAAGTCAGCCTGATCATGGACCTGTTCGTGCACGCTCTCAAAAAGGAGGTGGTGGCACTGAACAGGAACGGTGTCAGGCTACGCTTTATTGGTGACCTCACGGCATTTTCAGACAATCTGCGCGCGCTGATTGCTGCCGCTGAGGAAGAGACCCGTGATAATTCAGGCCTGGACCTGGTGATCGCGGCGAATTACGGTGGTCAGTGGGATATTACCCAGGCAGTGCAAAATCTTGCTGCTCGTTTGGTTGACGGTACATTGCAGCCGCAGGATATCACCCCCGATGTACTGGCGGCCGAGGTGTGTCTGTCGGACCTGCCGCCCCCCGACCTGTTTATCCGTACCGGCGGTGAACAGCGCATCAGTAACTTTCTGCTCTGGCAACTGGCCTACACCGAACTTTATTTTACCGATACGCTCTGGCCGGCCTTTGACGGACAAAAGCTTGATGACGCGCTGTCCTGGTACGCCAATCGCCAGCGCCGCTTTGGGCGCACCGGTGATCAGGTGGAGCAGAAAAAAGGTGCTTAAGGCGCGTCTGATATCTGCTGCCATATTGGTGCCGCTGGTTGTTTGTGGCGTACTGTTTCTGTCTACGCCTGTTTTCTCGGCAATACTTGCCACCATCATGCTGCTGGCGGCCTGGGAGTGGAGTCACCTGATTCCGGTTGAGCACACTGTTGTGCGTGTCATCTATACGCTGGCGATGGCGGCCCTTATGTGGATGCTCTGGCAGGCGGGTCTGTCGCAGCTTGTTTTTCCGCTGCTGCTGCTGGCGATGATCTGGTGGTTGTGTGCATTGTTCTGGTTATCGCGCCCGCAGCTGTGTGCTGTGCATTCCGCGTTAAACGTCAATCTCAAGTTGTTTGCCGGCACTCTGGTGATTCTGCCGGCATGGGCAGCGCTGGTGACGCTGCACTCCGGCAGTGAGCGTGGTCCGATATTGACGCTAATGATGATGGTGCTCGTGTGGCTGGCTGACAGTGGTGCCTATTTCGCTGGACGTCAGTGGGGCAAAACAAAACTGGCACCGGCGATCAGTCCGGGAAAAACCTGGGAGGGTGTTTACGGCGGGTTGTTTTCGAGCCTGGTGTTTGCGGCCATTGCCGGCATGCTCTTCAGTGAGTCAGTCAGATGGACATTGATGTTCATGCTGGTTGCCGGCATTGCGGTGCTGTTTTCTGTGGCCGGTGATCTGCTGGAAAGTTTGATGAAGCGTCACAGCGGCATCAAGGACAGTGGCAATATTATTCCCGGTCACGGCGGTATCTTTGACCGCATTGACGGACTGGTTGCTGCCGCACCCGTGTTTCTCGCCGGTTATCTGTGGCTGGACCTGTAATGCAGGTCGTGTTGCAAAAATGCCAGACCCCGGGACAACAGACAACGTGATTGATGCCGGCAAGTCTGTTGGCGTCACCTTGCTGGGATCGACCGGTTCGATCGGCCTGAGTACGCTGGATGTCATTGCGCGTCACCCGGCCCGCTTCAGGGTTGTTGCATTGACGGCCAACAGCAGTGTCGACAAACTTGCCGCACAATGTGTGCGCTTTCAGCCACAGTATGCGGTGATGGCCGATGCCGACGCAGCTACCCGGCTGGCCATACTGTTAAAGCAATCGGCGCCGGATGTGCAGGTGTTATCAGGCAATGACGGGCTGGTGACTGTCGCCGGTCACGAGACGGTTGATTTTGTGATGGCCGCCATCGTCGGTGCTGCCGGGCTATTACCTTCACTGGAGGCTGCACGTACCGGCAAGCGCGTGATGCTGGCCAACAAGGAGGCGCTGGTCATGTCCGGCGCGCTGTTTATGCAGGCCGTGCGTGACAGTCGGGCCACCCTGTTGCCCGTCGACAGCGAACACAATGCCATTTTGCAATGTCTGCCGGATAACTATGTGGCCGGCGCGGCACCGGCCGGTGTGCGCAAGATCATGCTGACGGCATCAGGAGGACCGTTCAGGAACCTGCCGGTCAGTCAGCTGTCTGCAGTGACACCGGAGCAGGCCTGTGCACACCCGACCTGGGATATGGGCCGTAAAATTTCAGTTGATTCTGCCACCATGATGAACAAGGGTCTTGAAGTGATCGAGGCGGGCTGGTTGTTTGGCTTGCCGATGGAAAGCATCAATGTGGTTTTGCATCCGCAGTCACTGGTGCACTCACTGGTTGAATATGATGATGGTTCAGTACTTGCACAAATGGGTAATCCGGATATGCGTATTCCTATCAGCCATGCACTGGGCTGGCCGGAACGCATCGAGTCCGGGGCGGAGAGCCTTGATCTGATGACGGTGGGAAGCATGCAATTCGAAGCGCCTGACAGGGCGCACTACCCCTGTCTGGAACTGGCAACCGCTGCCTGGCGCAGTGGAGGTACTTCGCCTGCCATTCTGAATGCAGCCAATGAAGTGGCGGTGCAGGCCTTTCTGGATGGGCGCATTGCTTTCACTGCCATCGCCCGGGTCGTTGAGCAGGCACTGGAACAGTGTGCGATGCATGTGGCGGATACGCTGGACATTATCCTGGCTGATGATGCAGTAGCACGTGCCGTTGCAAATGAGTGTATTGAATCCGGCAAGGTGAGGATGGCGCAATGAGTGGACCTCTGTTTTCGCTGGCTGCCTTTATTGTCGCCATCGGTGTGCTGGTCACCGTTCATGAATTCGGGCATTTCTGGGTTGCACGTCGTCTGGGTGTCAAGGTGTTGAGATTTTCTATCGGTTTCGGGGCGCCGTTATGGAAGCGAACCTTTGGCGAGGACAAGACCGAACTGGTAGTAGCTGCTCTGCCGCTGGGCGGTTATGTGAAGATGCTGGATGAGCGCGAAGGGGAGGTGGATCCCGGGGAAGTTTCGCGTGCCTTTAACCGTCAGTCGGTGAAAACACGTATAGCCGTTGTAGTGGCGGGGCCGGCATTCAATTTTCTGTTTGCAATTATTGTTTACTGGGCCATGTTTGTTACCGGCATGCCCGGTCTGAAACCGATCGTCGGTGATGTCGCCCCGGCATCCTATGCGGCCGACGCCGGCATCCTGTCGGGTGATGAAATTATCAGTGTTGAAGGGCAGCCAACCCGGACGTGGGAGGCGGCGGTACTTGCCCTGCTGGATGCCGGTCTTGACGGACTGGATACCGTTGCAGTCGCGGTACGTGATGTTGATGGTCAGGAACGGCATTTACAGGTGCGGTTTGAAGACCCGGATGAACTGTTGAAGAAAGGCGGGGTGCTGGAAAATTTTGGATTGACGCCATGGCAGCCACCAGCGGTGATTGAGTCGCTGGTTGAGGGCGGGGCCGGTGCGCGGGCCGGTATTCTGCCAGGCGACCGGATTACGTTCGCTGATGGCGTGGCAATCAACAGCTGGGCGCAGTGGGTAGATTTTGTCCGCGAGCGGCCTGTGCAGGATATTGCCGTGCAGGTGCTGCGTGACGGGGAGTCGTTCGATCTGACGGTGAGACCAGACAGCGTGATCGATAATGGCTCGGAAATCGGGCGTATTGGTGCCTATGTACAACTTCCGAATGACGAACAGCGTGCTACAATGCGCGTCGTTGTTCGTTATGGTTTGCTCAAGGCTGTTCCGGAGGCGCTTGGCAGGACCTGGGAAGTTACAACGCTGACATTGCGAACCCTCTGGAAAATGGTTAACGGCAAGGCGTCTGTTGAGAACCTGAGTGGTCCGATTACCATTGCCCGGTATGCAGGGCAGTCTGCCGCGATTGGCCTGGCTGCATTTCTCAGCTTTCTGGGGATTGTCAGTGTCAGTCTGGGCGTGCTGAACCTGTTGCCGGTTCCGGTGCTGGATGGCGGTCATTTGCTGTTCTACCTGGTGGAAATTATCAAGGGCAGTCCGGTGGCCGATTCTGTACAACTGGCAGGACAGAAAATAGGAATTGCCCTGCTGCTGGCATTAATGTCGCTGGCCTTTTATAACGATCTGCTACGGTTGCTTGATTGAGTCGAAAAATGCATTTGCAGTTGAAACGCCTATTTTTCCTGTGTCGGATATTCATGTTGACGCTGCTCCTGAACGGGACTGCGCAGGCCTTTGAGCCGTTCAAGGTTCTGGATATCCGGGTAGAAGGGCTGCAACGTATCTCTGCCGGTACTGTTTTTAACTATTTGCCGATCAAGGTTGGTCAGACGATTGATTCGCAGGATACGGTCAATGCTGTAAAAGCCCTGTTCAAAAGTGGTTTCTTCAATGACGTCTCTCTTGAAAGAGATGGCCCGGTGCTGGTTGTCTTTGTCAGGGAACGTGCTGCGATCAGCAGTATTGATATAGCAGGTAACAAGGATCTTGACAGTGAGGAATTGCTGGAGGGCCTGAAAGAAATTGGTCTGGCTGAAGGTCGTGTATTCGACCGCTCACTGCTGGAAAAGGTTGAACAGGAACTGCGTCGACAATACTTCAGTCGCGGCAAATACGCCGTCAAGATAGATACAACGGTAACCCCGCTTGATCGCAACCGTGTGGGTATCCTGATTAATGTTTCAGAGGGCAGGGCTGCACGTATCAAGCAGATCAATCTCATCGGTAACCACGCGTTTCCCGACGAGGAGTTGCTTGACGAGTTTTCCCTGACAACACCAAATTTTTTCTCGGCATTCACCAAGAGTGACCAGTATTCCAAACAGGGACTGTCTGCAGATCTGGAAATTCTGCGCACCTACTACCTGGACCGCGGCTATCTGAAATTCAATATTAACTCTACCCAGGTTTCTATTACGCCGGACAAGAAAGATATCTACATTACTATCAATATTGCCGAGGGGAATCAGTATAAAATCAGGGAAGTGACGCTCAACGGCGATCTGGTGGTGCCGGCCGAAGAACTGTTCCCGCTGATCAAGATCAACCCGGGTGATGTGTTCTCGCGCAAACAGGTGACCGAATCGGTCGACAAGATCAGCTCGTTGCTGGGCAACCAGGGTTATGCCTTTGCAAACGTGAATACCACCCCGGAAATGGATGATGAAGCGAATGAGGTCAGTCTCGGCTTCTTTGTTGATCCGGGCAAGCGGGTTTATGTACGACGCATCAATATTGCCGGCAATGTCGGTACCCGGGATGAAGTACTGCGCCGCGAAACGCGTCAAATGGAAGGTGGCTGGTATTCGACCGAGCAGGTTGAACGTTCCCGTACCCGCATAGATCGACTCGGTTTCTTTGAAGACGTCAATGTCGAGACACCGACGGTCCCGGGAACCACCGACCAGCTGGATGTCAATTACTCGGTCACAGAGACATCCTCGGGCAGCGTGACGGCAGGTGCCGGTTTCTCGCAGTCTTCCGGGGTGCTGTTTAACGCCAGTGTGCAACAGGAGAACTTTCTCGGTACCGGCAAGCGGGTTTCCTTTACCTTTGATAACAGTGAAATAAATACAGTCTACCGTTTTGCATACACCAACCCGTACTGGACCGTTGACGGTGTCAGCCGGGGTTTCGGCCTGGGTTACCGCAAGACGGATGCCGATGAAGCCAACCTGTCGGATTACTCGACCGATACGCGTAACGCAGATATCAACTTCGGTATTCCGATCAATGAGTATGACACTATTCGCTTCAGTGTCGGATACCAGGGACTGGATCTGAAGGAAAACTCCAGTTCACCCTTGCAGGTAACCGACTTCATTGATGAGCATGGAGACAGTTTTGATGACGCGGTGTTTACCGGCAGCTGGAGCCATGATTCCCGTAACCGGATACTGTTTACCGATACCGGTGGTCTGCAACGTATCTCGCTGGAAACCACGGCTCCCGGTTCCGGGCTGGAGTACTACAAGCTTACCTACCAGCAGCAGCGCTTTATTCCCCTGACGCGGGAATTGACCCTCGGGCTGAAAGGCAACCTGGGTTACGGAGACGGTTTCGGAGACTATGAACAACTGCCATTCTTTGAGAACTTCTTTGCTGGCGGTGTGCGCTCGGTGCGTGGTTTTGAGGATAACACCCTGGGCCCGAGGGATTCTGACGGTGATCCCATAGGTGGTTCATTTCTCACGGTGTTTAATGCGGAGATTATCTTCCCGATCCCCTTTGTTGAAGAGGCCAAGGGTGTGCGGTTGAGCGCCTTTTTTGATATTGGTAATGTCTTTGAGGATTATGATAGCTTTGACGCCGGTGATTTAAGGTATTCTGCCGGTCTGGCTGGTTTGTGGCTGTCGCCGCTGGGACCTATTTCAATGAGTTTTGGCTTCCCGTTGAATGCTGAAAGCGACGATGATGAACAAAATTTTCAATTTACTGTAGGCACATTTTTCTGATTATTGTAGGGAATTCTGGAGAACGGGTTATGAAAAAAACAGGTGTAACAATATTTCTGGCCGGGATGCTGGCCATATCTTCTGCTGCAGTGCTGGCCGAGACAAAAATCGGCTTTGTAGACACGGTCAAGCTGCTGGAGTCTGCGCCGCAGGCGAAGTCGGCACAAAGCAAGATCGAGTCTGAATTCGCTCCCCGGGAAAAGGAGCTGGTTGCCATGCAGCGTGAAATAAAGAAGCTGGAGGATGATCTGTCTCGTGATGGTGCGGTGATGAGTGAGTCGGAACGTACCAAACAGGAGAGAAATGTTCTCTCCAAGCGGCGTGATCTCAAGCGTTCCCAGGACGAGTTCCGTGATGATTTGAATATCCGGCGTAATGAAGTGCTCGCGAAACTGCAGAAGGACATGTTTCAGGCGGTTGTCTCGCTGGCAAAAGAGCAGAATTTTGACCTGATCCTGAGCCAGGGCGTTGTTTATTCGAGTGACAAGGTTGATATCACTGACAGCGTTCTCAAGAAGCTTCAGAAATAGTAGCCGGGTAGCTATCCTGCCTGGATGGTTACGGGGCAATTTGAATGTCGTTGACACTGGGTGAGCTTGCCGGGCAAATCAGAGGTGATTTGCAACAGGGTGATCCGGGCTGCCTTATTGCCGCGGTTGCGACCTTGCAGAATGCACAGGCGGGGGACATCAGTTTTCTTGCCAACCCGGGGTACAAGAAGTACCTGCAAGACACGCAGGCATCTGCTGTCATCCTGAAACAGGAAGATGCGGCAGATTGCCCGACAGCGGTTATCGTTTCAGCGAACCCCTATGCAAGTTACGCACGTGCAGCTGCGCTGATTGTGCCGGCTGCCCGTACCCGGCAGGGGGTACACCCTGCGGCGGTTCTCGATGCTGGCAGTGTCGTGGACGAGACAGCATGGGTTGGCCCAAACTGCATTGTTGAAAAAGGCGCGGTTGTGCATGCCGGTGTACAGCTGGCCGGTGGCTGTTTTATCGGTGCAGGCAGTGTTGTCGGCGCTGACAGCAGGCTGTCTGCGAATGTAGTTGTCTGTCACGATGTCACCATCGGCGAGCGCGTTAGCATTGCGCCTGGCGCGGTGATCGGCAGTGACGGTTTCGGACTTGCAAACGAGGACGGGCGCTGGCTGAACGTGCCTCAGCTTGGCAGTGTCAGGGTGGGGAATGATGTCGAGATCGGTTCGAATACCACCATTGACCGTGGAGCGCTTGATGACACGGTGCTGGAAGAGGGTGTCAGACTCGATAATCAAATACAGGTTGCCCATAATGTGCACATCGGTGCACATACTGCCATAGCCGGTTGTGTCGGTATTTCAGGCAGTGCAAAAATCGGGAAGTACTGCATGATAGGAGGAGGATCGGGTATTGTCGGGCATCTTGAAATTGCCGACCGCGTTATCATTACCGGTATGACGATGGTGACGAAGTCAATTACAAAACCGGGTGTGTATTCATCCGGTGTGCCGGCGCAGGAAAATGATGCATGGAACAAAACCTATGCGCGCATGCGGCAGCTGGACGGACTTGCACGCAGGATCAACAAGCTGGAGCGTGCGCTTGCTGCAGACAAAAAACACGAGAATGAATAGAATGGCTGTTCATTTTTACCGGCAGCCATATTTTTTATTGAAGGGCCATCTGGAATTATGACCATGGATATACAGCAAATATTGCAACACCTGCCGCACCGGTATCCTTTCCTGATGATTGACCGGGTGACCGAATTCACGGCGGGTGAGTCGCTGGTCGGTTACAAGAATGTAACCTACAATGAACCGTTTTTTACGGGACATTTCCCCGAACGCCCGGTTATGCCCGGTGTGCTGGTACTCGAAGCCATGGCGCAGGCGACAGGATTGCTGGCCTTCAGGACTGTTGAGCGAGGCGCGAAACGGGAAAGCCTGTATTTTCTGGTGGGTATCGACAAGGCGCGTTTCAAGCGTCCGGTAGAGCCGGGTGATCAGCTGATGCTGAAGGCAAACCTGAAACGTGCCAGGCGTGGAATCTGGGTGTTTGATTGTGAAGCCAGTGTGGATGGTGTTGTGGCCGCGACGGCTGAAATAATGTGTACAGAACAGGATATTGATACTTGATTCATTCGACGGCGGTTATTGATCCCGGCGCAGAACTGGCCGATGATGTTTCTGTAGGCCCCTATGCCGTTATTGGCCCCGATGTGGTGATTGCTGCCGGCACCGAAATCGGGCCACATGTGGTTATCAATGGTCCGACCCGTCTGGGGAAGGAAAACAGGATATTCCAGTTCGCGTCCATTGGTGATGCACCGCAGGACAAGAAATACGCGGGTGAACCTACCCGGCTGGAAATCGGTGACCGCAATACCATTCGTGAATTTGTCACCATAAACAGGGGGACAGTCCAGGATCGGGGCGTTACATCGATTGGTGATGACAACTGGATAATGGCCTATGTGCACATTGCCCATGATTGCCGCATAGGAAACCACACAATCTTCGCAAACAATGCCTCCCTGGCGGGTCATGTCACTATTCATGATTACGTCATTCTTGGTGGTTTTACACTGGTGCACCAGTTTTGTTCGCTGGGGGCGCATTCACTGACAGCATTTGGCAGCGGTATCAGCCTGGATGTCCCTCCTTATGTAACGGTTGGTGGTAGTCCGGCACGGGCACATGGTCTGAATATGGAGGGTTTGCGTCGCCGCGGATTTTCAGACGAAGCCCGCAAGCTGCTCAAGCAGGCCTACAAGACCCTCTACCGTGAAAATCACTCCCTGCAGGAAGCTATTACCCTCCTCAGGGAAAGGGCGAAAGACAGTGCCGAGTTACAGTTGTTGGTTACATTTCTTGAACAGCAGACGCGAGGCATTGTCAGGTAGGGGTATGTCATTTATTGTTTATTATTTTCACTGCCGCAGCTGATATGACAATTGTTGTACCGGGTATTCGAGCGGCGTGAGTTCACCTGCACATCCACTTCATGTAGGTATCGTGGCCGGTGAGGCTTCCGGCGATAATATTGCGGCCGGTTTAATGCGCGCCATACGGCAACACGAACCGGATGCGGTTTTCGAAGGTGTGGCCGGTCCGCGCATGAAAGAGGCGGGATGTTTCAGCCTGTACCCCATGGAAAACCTGTCTGTCATGGGGCTGGTTGAAGTGCTTAAACATTTACCCGGGCTGTTTGCCATGCGGCGCGAGTTGCGCCGTCATTTTCTGAGAAACCCGCCCGATATTTTTATTGGTATTGATGCGCCGGATTTCAATCTGTCCCTGGAAAAAAGTCTGAAGCGTGCAGGTATCAGGACCTTGCACTATGTGAGCCCGTCGGTGTGGGCCTGGCGGCAGTACCGGGTACGCAAGATTGCCGCCAGCGTGGACTGCATGTTGACCCTGTTCCCTTTTGAAGAGCGCTTCTACAGAGAACATAACGTACCGGCACACTTTGTCGGTCATCCGCTGGCTGATTTGATTGCTGATGACATTGATCCCCTGCAGGCGCGCGAGCATCTTGGGATCAAACACAAGGGGCCGCTGGTTGCCTTGCTGCCCGGCAGTCGAGTCGGTGAGGTAAAGCGTCTGGCAGGCGATTTTCTGCGTGCTGCTAACTGGTGTTATGAACGCCGCAACGATATGCAGTTTATAGTGCCGCTGACAAACAATGCGTGTCGCACGATCTTTGAAGATGCGCTGGCCACTGTTAACAGCCAATTGCCGGTAACTCTGTTGAGCGGTCAGGGGCTGGAGGTAATGGCAGCCGCAAATGCTGTGCTGCTGGCTTCAGGAACGGCAACACTGGAATGCATGCTGATCAAACGGCCAATGGTCATGGCCTACCGTCTCTCTCCACTCACCTATCAACTGGCGCGCCTGCTGGTAAATACACCGTATTATTCGTTGCCTAATTTGCTGGCCGACCGGCCGTTGGTAAAAGAGTTTATACAGGATGATATTTCAGCAGAGGCACTTGGCGAAGAAATCCTGAGGCTGATTGAGAATCCGTCACACACGCAGGAGCTGGCCACGGTGTTTTCAAAAATACATGATGAGCTGCGCCAGGATGCGAGCCATATAGCGGCTGATACCATCATGGAAATGACGGGGAGGTCTGTAACCAATGGATGATGAGTTGCTGATTCCCGACGGCCTGGTCGCCGGTGTTGATGAGGCAGGGCGTGGTCCGCTGGCCGGGCCGGTGGTTGCCGGTGCGGTCATCCTCGATCCGCATAACCCGATTGAGGGGTTACAGGATTCAAAACGTTTGAGTGCTGCCCGGCGTGAAGCCCTGTACGAGGAAATACAGGAAAAGGCGCTTGCCTGGGCTGTCGCGCATGCCGATGTCGGTGAAATTGACCGGATTAATATCCTGCAGGCGACCATGCTGGCCATGCAGCGTGCCGTGGATGCGCTGCAGCCGGCGGCAGAACATGCGCTGATTGACGGGAATCGTTGTCCGACGCTTGCCTGTCCGGCACAGGCAATCGTCAAGGGTGACAGCCGGGTGGCTGCAATCAGCGCGGCTTCGATTATGGCCAAGGTAACCCGTGACCGGGAAATGCTGTCACTGGATCTGCAGTATCCCGGGTATGGGCTGGCGCAACACAAGGGCTATCCCAGCAAGGCGCATATCGCGGCGCTGGAGAGTCTGGGGGTGACGCCGATTCACCGGCGTTCCTATGCGCCGGTAAGAAGGGTCATAGAGAAACAGGCGGAGATGTCTCAGGCGTAGAGCGCAACGGTCTCCAGAGCCTTGTCGTAGTAGGTGACCTTGTTGCGGCCAGCTTGCTTGCTTTTATAGAGGGCGATATCTGCCTTGTCGAGTACGTCCGCTGCATCTTCCACGCATTCCGGGAAGCTGGC
>DAOVVG010000213.1 GCA_030632175.1 Gammaproteobacteria bacterium | reverse complement strand
TGATGTCGGTTCACACTTTGGCGAGTCGGCGCAGCCATTCCTGTTGCTTGGCTGGACGGTTCACGGGTTTGAGCCGGATCCCGACGTACGTAAAAAAGATGCCCTGGCCGGTTTGAAGGAGAAATTCAGTGGTTTTCACCTTCATGAGCTCGCGGTTTCTGATGAAGATGGCCTTGAATTGTCTTTTTATGCAAGTGATGAATCTACTGGAATTTCCTCACTCCTGTCGTTTACACCGGATCATCATGAGATTAAAAAAGTCACTACCTGTACCCTGGATAAATTTACCAGCGAACATGCAATTGATGAAATTGATTTTCTGAAGATTGATACAGAGGGAAATGATCTCAGGGTGCTTGAAGGCTGTAATCCTGGGCAGCTGTCGCCAAAAGCCATTCTATGTGAGTTTGAAGATAACAAAACCAGGCAAATAGGTTATGACTACAGGGATCTTGGTGATCACCTCGTAAAGCGGGGTTATGATGTTTTTCTAAGTGAATGGTACCCGATTGAGAAGTACGGTATAGAGCATCAATGGCGAAGCATCAGGCGCTATCCGTGTGAAACCGAGGACCCTTCAGCCTGGGGCAATTTTATTGCCTTGAAGGAGGAGTATAGTCCTGCCTTTGTCAGGATGCTTAAAAGCAAATTCAATGTGGATATATAAGGAACCATTATTGTGGAACAGAGTATCCTGATTACGTGCCCGCCGATGCTGGGGATGAAAGAGCAATTCATGCCGGCGCTTGAAGCAAAGGGGGTGGCTGTACATTGCCCCGATGTAATTCAGACCCTGTCCGAAGAAGAATTAATCAGCTTGCTGCCGGATTATGACGGCTGGATCATCGGTGATGATCCGGCTACCCGCCGCGTGTTTGAAGCGGGGAAAAAAGGCCGCCTGAAGGCTGCGGTCAAGTGGGGGATCGGCGTGGATAATGTCGACTTTGATGCATGCAGTGATCTTGGTATACCGATCACGAATACACCGGATATGTTCGGCAGCGAGGTTGCCGATATTGCCCTGGGGTATATCGTCGGTCTGGCACGCGAGACATTCCTGATCGATCGTGAAATTCGCGCGGGAGGATGGCCGAAGAACCGCGGTGTATCGCTGTCCGGGAAGTGTGTTGGCCTGGTCGGGTATGGGGACATCGGCAGGAATACTGCAAAGCGCCTGCTGGCAGCTGATATGTCGATCCGGTGTTATGATCCTGCGTTTACAGGCACAGACGGCGGGCCGGGTATTGAATTCCGTGCATGGCCTGACGGGCTGGAAACGTGTGACTTTCTTGTTTTTACCTGTTCCATGAATGATGCGAACCGCCATATGCTCAATCGTGAGACGTTAGCAGCGTGTAAACCCGGGGTGCGGGTGGTCAATGTCGCAAGGGGTCCCTTGATTGATGAACAGGCCCTGATAGAGGGACTGCAGTCAGGACATGTCTGTTCGGCAGCACTGGATGTGTTCGAGCAGGAGCCGTTGCCGGGCGATTCTCCGTTGCGGGAAATGCCACGTTGTATCTTTGGATCACATAATGGCTCGAATACCAGTGATGCCGTAGCGAAAACGAATGATCGGGCAATCGCAAAACTGTTTGAGTTCCTGGGTATAGACCAGTGACGGATAAACAGCCGGCAGTATTGATTACCGGCGCCTGTGGCGGGATTGGGCGGGCCCTGTGTAACTCCTTCCGGAACGCCGGTTATTTCATTATAGCGACTGATGTGGCGGCGGAGGGCGATGCAGACAACTGTGATCGGTATATACGGGCTGACCTGGGAGAAATGGTTGCTGATGAGGGCCCGGGAGAAAGCTTCGCTGCAGAGGTCAATGCAACTTTGGCCGGCAAGGAACTAAAGGGGCTGATAAATAATGCTGCGGTACAAAAACTTGCGCATCTTGATGAACTGGATCTGGCAGATTTCCGGGTTTCCCTGGATATCAACGTCACAGCGCCGGTGCTGCTGGCAAGGCTGTTCCTGGACGCGCTGGCAAAGGCCGGGGGCAGCATCGTCAATATCGGTAGTATCCATGCAATACTGACAAAACCGGCCTTTATTTCCTACGCAACCAGCAAGGCTGCCCTGCAGGGTCTGACCCGCGCACTGGCGGTGGATCTGGGAGGACAGGTAAGGGTTAACGCTGTCCAGCCGGCAGCCACCGACACCGAGATGTTGCGCGAGGGCTTTCGGGGAAACACAGCAGGGCTTGCATTACTGGAAAAATACCATCCAGCCGGGCGCCTTGCCACACCGGAGGAAATAGCTGCCATGGTAGTGTTCCTGGTGTCTGATGAATGCGGCTTTATGACGGGGTCGATAATCAATATTGACGGTGGCATTGGCGCCCGGCTGCATGACCCCGGCTAACGGAGAATTCAATGGACCCCGATGATCCGCTGGTCAGGACACGCAAAACCGTCAATCCCTATTATCACGCCCTTGGCATGGTGTTGAAGCGTCTCTACTGGGACCTGCACTTTCAGTCATACGTCTCCAGAAAGAAGCTTATACAGGCAAGAGACAGCCACGCCGGCAAACAGGCGGTCATCCTCTGCAACGGGCCGTCCCTGAACAAGGTGGATTTCAGCATGCTGGCAGATTCCGGGGTCTATTGCTTTGGTCTGAATAAAATCAACCTGTTGTTTGACAGGGTGGACTTCCGCCCGGATTGTATTGTTTCGGTCAATAAATTTGTTATTGAGCAGAATGCCGATTATTTCAATACAACGGCTATTGACCTGTTTATTGACAGTGCTGCCGCAACCAGTCGAATTGTCAAGGCGCGGAACAATGTAACCTTTATTCACAGTACGACTTACCAGAAATTCGCCCGGGATGTTTCGGTCAGTCTTAACCAGGGGCATACAGTTACCTGCGTGGCGTTCCAGCTGGCATTCCATATGGGTTTTAGCCGTGTTGCGCTGGTCGGGGCCGACCACACCTTCGCCGTGAAAGGTGCCGCTAACAAGGAGGTAATATCAGGTGAGCGGGACGAGAGCCATTTCGACCCCGGTTATTTTGCCGGGGGTGTAAAATGGCATCTGCCAGACCTGTTTGAAAGCGAGGTCTGGTATGGCAGGGCCCGGCAAATGTATGCCGCGCATGACAGGGAAATACTGAACTGTACAGAAGGCGGGGAACTGGAGGTATTTAAACGGCAGACACTCGAAGCGTTTCTGGAGTCATAGGGTTTTTCCCGTCAATACCGGTTGCACAGGTGCTACTGTCGGTACGATTCTATTTATACCATACTGCATTCAGTCATTCTCAACACTTTAATCAGAATGTTCTTCAATGTATTTTTTAGTTGCTTCAAGGAACTGTTCTTTTACGTTTGGATTGATTGCAATCAAATCAGTCTGAATCCAGCCTAAACCCTGGTTCTTAACCTCACGAATTGCCTCGGTTGGTGAAACATTATCATCCGCCAAAATCATTTCGTAGGCTATTTTCCCTGTTGATAAATTAATTTCAGTAATATCATGAAAACCAATGTCTTTGAATGGCCGGGTATCATAGGTCTTTGGCCCAACCACGTATGTTGAATCATAGATTTGATAACCGTGACTGGCCAATATATCTGTTACTCCTTGTTCACCTGACCATTCAATATACAAAATATGAATTCTGTTTTCCTCAAGCGCCGCGCTTGCTCCCTGCAGAACTTTTTCCTCTGCTCCCTGAACATCCATTTTTATAAAGTCAATTTCCTCATTTGGAAATTCCATGTCGATGGTTGTTGTTTTTACATCAAGTATTCGGGTGCCCGGGCGCCTGAAAACAGCACTAAAAATACTTTGTATTTTTGACTTCAGATATTTGGCTCCGTAAGCAGAGGACAGGAAACCAACTGATGAATACCCGCTATACTTCTGCCAGCCAGGCTCGGTGCCCTGCACCACCGAGCCAACGATAAATCTGGATGTTCCTGCAGAATCACTTACGGCCTTCTTTACAAGACGGATATCATTATCCAGCCCTTCAATGGTTTCATAAAAGTACTGATGGTTGGAAGGGAATGGCTCAAATGCCACTACTTTGGTTTTTTCCCCGCCAACATGACAGAGCGTTCTGGTGACATGTCCTGCTGCTGCTCCAATATCCAGACACAGGCCCAAATCAAGATAATGAAGAATATCGTAAATGCAGTCTCTTTGCGGCTGGTCAATTATTTCTGTAATTTTTCCAATCATCTTGATCCCCATGCAGATAGTCTGAATTGTGCCGCTTAACCTGAAAGATTACCACGTTGGCCTGGAGGGTTTGTTATGCGCCAACACCTTCTTCACCATGTTCTGGAAGCCTCTCCAGCGCAAAGAATCAGTGAGGTCAGGGGTGGAATCGAACTGCCGACACGGGGATTTTCAGTCAATTGTCTTGCTTGCCGCCTTTCAGTAAATCAAGGAACTTTCCCGCCAGAGATACAAAAAAGAAGCGCGCCGTATTCAGGGCGACACCCACCCCGGACAGTCCGGGTATCGGGTAGTACCGGGAAAACAGTATCCGCAGGTCCCTGATATTCCGGTGTGATCCCCGGTTTTTCAAACCGGCCGTAAATCCTGCCAGGGTTAGACTGCTGTCAGGGTTGGCGGATGATGTCATGGTGTCATCAATATTGACCCGGGCATCCCTGCAGATAAACAGCTGCAGGCCGGCCTGTCGGCAACGGAAGTAGAAATCGTGGTCGGCGTAATA
>DAOVVG010000228.1 GCA_030632175.1 Gammaproteobacteria bacterium | reverse complement strand
CCGGTATGGAAGGCTCGATTTTGCCGATTGCCGTGGCACACGGGGAAGGGTGTGCGGAATTTGCTGATGCGTCGGGCGCAGAGGCAGTACAGCAGGCCGGACTGGTAGCGGCGCGCTATCTAGATGGTCATGGCAAGATCGCCGAACAGTATCCGTACAACCCGAACGGTTCACCGCTGGGTATTACCGGCCTGACGACTGCCGATGGTCGTGCAACCATCATGATGCCGCATCCTGAACGGGTATTCCGTAGTGTTACCCACTCCTGGCATCCGGATGAGTGGGGCGAGGATGGTCCGTGGCTGCGCATGTTCAGGAACGCCCGTGTGTGGATTGACACGTGATCGACATCAACCATGAACTGGCAACATGAAGCTATAGTAGAGCTGAATCCCAGGCATCATAAAAAAGTGGCATGATGTATCTAAGCGATAATTACGTTGACATACACTGGTATAGGCCCTAACTGGAAGTTCAGCGACCTGGATTGAGTGTCTTGTATACAGAGTAAAATGGACGCCTATATCCGATAAAAAATTTTTAATGCTGGTAAAAGCAGTCACCCATCAGTCTAGCATGTCCGTAATATACGGCGGATACACGACAACGAGACTGGCAACATCTATCCCGGCCTGAATGCCGGCACTAGCCGTGGCAAATCCTGCTGTAAAAAGCGGGCATCTGTCGAAAACAGGTCATAGCCATCAAGCTCGTCCAGCGAGACCATGCATATACGTGTAACCTCTGGAGAACATGCCTGCACCTTGCCACTGGCCAGCCCCTCGCGCAGGTCTGCAAAGCCTGTTGCGGGCTTGCACAGGAAATAGAAAGTCAGGCGATAGGGACCGGGCTCCTCCTCCACATAAGGGACAGCATCTACACGCAGCAGATGAATATCGACGATCTCGATCCCGAGTTCCTCGCGGATTTCACGGCTCAAGGTGGCCTCGAGCACATCATCGGGTGACACCTCGCTGTGTGCCATGGTGGGGTCACCCGGAATAGAATCCATTGAGCCGCCGGGAAGACCCCAGGCGCCCCGGCGACGGTAGCTGTGCTCAACCAGCAGAACCCGAGCAGGGGTCACAGCATCATCCACCATCACGGCCACTGCACCAAGCACCCAGCTGCGTGTCAGGAGTCCCTTCAGAAAGCCGGCAAGACGGGGTGGAAATCTCCGCCATAGTGCGAGTAACGCACGATGCAGGCCAGCCTGCTGCTCAATGTACTGTAGAATCTTTGTAAACACATGTGCCCCGGTAATTTTCAGTGGATCATGTTCTGTACTGCATTGAATGTAGCAGACTTTCCAGCAGACAACATGTGGGACGCCATGAAATCGTTATTCGCATATTGCGTATCTGGTTCGCAAGGGCGTCAAACTTTCTGAGTTTGACAAGGTGGTCAGGAAATAATCGCCAACGATTCTGGTTACCTATGGTGTTTTCTCCCCGCCGGGTGCAGCAATGTCGCTGGAGTCGGTCTATCCTGCCTTGCATACATATTTCAAGACACAGACCGGCTGATTGTCGTCTGGTCAATGTTTAGTTTGGTAATCGTATGTCTCAGAAAAGAACATGTTTTTATATGCCAGTCTTTCTCTGCCAGACAATCCTTTATGGATTGGCCGGCGCCTTAATATTGCCCTTCAACGCATCGGCAGGCAGCAGTCCTGAGACAACCCTGGTCGTGGTCAATGGTCGCTCTCCGCTTTCCGTGCGAATTGCCAACGAGTATGTGCGTTTGCGGGGTATCCCGGAAACCCACGTCGTCTGGCTGGAAGGTGTGCCTTCCAAGAGTGTCATTCGAATTGAGGATTTCCGAAAAAATATCTGGTCTCCTGTTCGTGATTTTATTCATTCTCATAAGCTTGATGAGGAGATTGACATCATCACCTATTCGGGAGAATTTCCTTATGCCGTGGATTTTTCTTCTGATATAAAAAGCAAAAATCTCGGGAAATACAAGTATCGGGGCAGTAAAGCTTCACTGACAGCACTGACCTATTTTGCCCGGCGGGTTGAGGTTGGAGATATTGGATATCTTGGAATGAACTATTATTACCGGGACTTTGCCGGTCCGAAGATAAAAGCGCAACCAAATCATCCTGTTTCCTTACCCCGGCTGGAGGAAAAAGAGCTCAGGCGACTGGGAAACACTGCTCGTAAATCTTTACATCGCAAGGAAGCAGCAGCGGCAGTAGAGATTTATCAAAAGATTCTGGACAGCTATCCCGCTAATCCGGAAAACTGGTACAACCTGGCCCGCAGCCTGGCTGCAGCAGGCGATCGGGACAAGGCGATTGAGACCCTGACATTGGCTGTCGATTACGGCTGGTCGAACAGCCTGCGCACTGACAGGGACCCGTATCTCAAGTCGCTTAACCCGGATCCGGAATTCCAGAAGTTACTGGACCGGATGGTGGCTGCCTACGGGCCATTTCAGCTCACCCACGGGTTTCGAAGTCATTACGTTTGGTCAAATGCAGACCTGGCTTTCCGGGAGCCTGCCGACTCTCTGGATCAGTACTATCTGTCGACCATGTTGGCTTACACGGGTAATCATGGCAACAGCTTTCCGGAAATCATGAATTATCTCACGGCGGCTGCATCCAGTGACGGTACACGACCAGACGGAACAGTTTATCTGCTTGAAAATTCGGATATTCGCTCCAAAACCAGGCAACCACTCTTTCCGGTTACCTTGGCCGAGCTTGCCAGGCGCGGGCGCAAGGGTGAAGTACTGTACAAGAGAAATGAGGGTCAGAACGGGATACTGCCCATTGCCAAGGCTGATGTGATCGGTGCGGTGGTGGGGTCACGTAGTTTCAACTGGGAAGAAGCGAACAGCCGCCTGCTGCCGGGCGCGATTGCAGAGTCTCTCACCAGTTCTGGTGGGAATTTCAACAGGGCTGATCAGACCAAACTGACCGAGTTTCTCCGCCATGGTGCAGCGGGATCCAGTGGAGCCGTGGCAGAACCTTATTCTTTCCAGGAGAAATTCCCGGTCTCATTGATTCATGCCTGGTATGCTGATGGCTGCTCCCTTGCAGAGGCGTTCTACCAGAGCGTTAAGGCACCTTACCAGCTTATTATTGTAGGTGATCCTCTGGCCCGGCCTTTTGCATCATTCGCCGATATCAAACTGAAATCACCGTCACCGATGCACCCATGGTCAGGGGTTGTAACTATTGAGGCCGATATCAATACGGTCCCGGGTAAACCCGTCAGCAAGGTTGAATTCTGGGTCGATGGCCAGCACCAGTTCGATGCGCCTGTCAATGAACTTTTTTCCTGGGATACACGAGCAGTAGAAGACGGCGGCCACGACGTGCGACTGGTGGCCATAGAAGATAGCAGCATTGAGACACGCTCGGTCACCCGATTTATTGCCCGAGTGTATAACAATGATTATCGAATCGAGGTTGAAGATGTCAGTCGACCGATTACCTATGAGGACACTGTAGAAATTTCCGGAACAGCACAAGGTGCCGAAAAGGTCGAGGTGTTTCGCGGCTATCGGATGCTCGGCACCGCAACGATAGAGGATTCACGATGGCAAATCAGCATTCCGGCCGAGACCTTCGGAGCAGGTCCGGTATCATTCTTCGTCAGGGCCTCATATAAGGACGGATCAACCGTCCGCAGTGATCCTGTTGCACTCTCTATCGGTATGCCAGACAGTCAGCCCCGGTGATGGATGAAAAACCGTATTCACTCTACCTGAGCTCGCCTGATATAAATCTCGATGCGACGCTTCAGGTCGGGGTTATAGCTGATGGCTGCCAGATGTTGTCGACGCTCCGGGAACTGATTCCGGGGGCCGGTCACTGGCCGCGTTTTGTGCGCAACAAGTTCGAACAATTCGAAGCACGATTTTCCTGGCTGGAGATGCTTCCATCGCCGTCGCTGTTCTTTGCCGGTATGGAAGGCTCGATTTTGCCGATTGCCGTGGCACACGGGGAAGGGTGTGCGGAATTTGCTGATGCGTCGGGCGCAGAGGCAGTACAGCAGGCCGGACTGGTAGCGGCGCGCTATATAGATGGTCATGGCAAGATCGCCGAACAGTATCCGTACAACCCGAATGGTTCACCGCTGGGCATTACCGGCCTGACGACTGCCGATGGTCGCGCAACCATCATGATGCCGCATCCTGAACGGGTCTTCCGTAGTGTTACCCACTCCTGGCACCCGGATGAGTGGGGCGAAGACGGCCCGTGGCTGCGCATGTTCAGGAACGCCCGTGTGTGGGTGGATTGATACGTGGTCGACATCAACCAGGGGTCCGATCCGCTTCGGACGTTCTTGAATATGTCGATGAACTATCAACTGAATGTCCGAAAATGACGGTGAATGCTGCCGCTGGGCGTTAGCTGACCATAGATGGACGATGAGGGTCTATCAATACGTGCCCAAT
>DAOVVG010000161.1 GCA_030632175.1 Gammaproteobacteria bacterium | reverse complement strand
TGTAATGGACTATCGTCTGACCGACGAATGGGCCGACCCGGAAGGTATAACAGAACATCACCATACCGAGTCACTGGTCCGTTTGCCGAACGGGTTCCTGTGTTACCGACCGCCGATGATGGCCCCGGAGCCGGCTGATTGTCCGTCGCTGGAAACGGGGCATGTTACCTTCGGGTCATTTAACAGTTTCGTCAAGATGACACCTGAGGTATTTCGAACCTGGGCGAATATACTGCACGCCGTTCCCGGGTCACGACTGTTATTGAAGAATTTTTCCCTGTCCGACCCGGACATCAGGGCACAATGTCAGGCAACGTTTCAGTCTTTGGACGTCGGGATCGAGCGCCTCGAGTTACATGCCATCCTGCCCTCCAAGCAAGCCCACCTGGAACTGTACCGGCGCATTGACATTGCATTGGACACGTTTCCGTACAACGGCACGACCACAAGCTGTGAAGCACTCTGGATGGGGATACCGGTAGTCACCCTTGCAGGCGGCCACCATGCCGGGCGTGTCGGTGTTAGCCTGATGAGTACGCTGGGGTTGCCACAGTTGGTTGCTGCTGATGTGAATGAATATGGCAGCCTGGCGGCAGCGCTGGCATCTGATATCGATCAGCGGCAGCAGTGGAGAGCCTCGCTGCGGACGCGGATGGAGAATTCTTCACTGTGTAACGGTGCTGAATTCACGCGAAACGTTGAACTGGCATACCGCGGGATGTGGACAAAATGGTGTGCTGCTATAAACAAGTGAATATTTGTAGCCCGGATGGAGCTTGCGGAATCCGGGGACAGACATTTAAACAGCCACTTATCCTCCCGGATTACGCTGCGCTTCATCCGGGCTACAGGAAATGGTTTTTTGGATGAGTGCTAACTAAATTCAGGCCTTCTAGCGAACCAGGTCAAGCATTGCCGTAGCTGCATTACCGGGGCCATCTATATTTTTCATTTGTATGGATAATGCGCGGGCACCGGCTTGAAGTTTTTTCAAGTCCAGGGGTGTTTCGTTCAATTGCTGTTGCCAGGTTTCCTGGTACAACAGGATGCCTGCTTCAAGCTCTTGCAGGCGGAGTGCCAGTGCGACATGGTTCCGGTGTGCGGGGATGCAGGCAACGGGAACACCGGCGCGCAGGGCCTGGTAGGTGCTGCCAGCGCCACCCTGTGTCAAAACAAATTTACAACGTGTCAGCACCTGGCTACCTGGCAACCACTGATAGTGCGCAACGTGCTCACCATAACCAGGGTCAAATGAACCAATACGAATAGCGCGTGAAGCACCAACCAAACGAGCAATATGCTGGACTGCATCCAGTGGCAGGTTGTTTATGCCGGTTGATCCCATAGACAACAGCAGCAGGTCATTTGCATCTTCAAGTTCAGCGGGCAAGGTGACAGGCGGGTCCCATATGCAGGGGCCAACTGGAATATATCCGGGTGGAAGCGACTCCGCAGGTATGCCAATAATGGCGGGTGGATCGGGCAACAGCACACGGTCCGCATCAAAGAAGCTACGTGGATTTTCTACCGGTTGAAGCCCGCGTGCTTCACGCAACTGGTTCCACTCATCGCCATACTGCGCCCACATCAGGTCCTGAACTGTTTCATCACTGCCCAGCCGTGTTTCGTAGGAATCGACCAGGAACACCCTCGGGATCTCCTGAAAACGCACAAGAAGCAGCGGAGGCAATGGATTGAGGTCGCAATAGATCAGTTTTGGTTGCAGTTTATCTATGAGTTGTTCTATCTGGTCCGCACAGGAGGCACTGTTTGCCGGGTTAGAGGCAGGTAGTACTGTGACCGAATAATCAGGCTCAAGTAATAGCCGTTCAAAGTGAGAACCGGCAGAGAGACAGGCAAAGTGGATTTTGACAGAAGTACGCGCTTCAAGGGCGCGGGCGATCATCAGCGAGCGGCCCATGTGGCCGATAGCCGCCCCCACAATAAACAGAACAGGTTTCATAGTGTGCGTAACATCTGGATTCCGGATCTCCGCTACGCTTCGTCCGGAATGACGAATTAATCGGAGTTTCCCTAACGGATGAAATTGTAGCGAAGCAGCCAATCAGAAGCGACTGCCATTAATTTTTCCTGTTCCTCGCTGCTGAATGCCTTGCGCCACTCACCATCTTTGTTTGAGCTGATATGATTGGTTTGGAAGCCGGTGCTGCTGTCATGGAGCCGGGAACTGCCGTCCAGGTTGGGTACGCTGGATAGTTTTCCTGGTGCAAGTGAATCTTTGTTGCTGTTTTCAATATCCTGCCTGTCAGTCTTGAGTTTCTCAAGCTGGCGCGCTACAGCCTCACGTGACAGGCTTTGTGCAATATTCTCTATTTCCGCCGCTTCCACCGGTATGGACAGGAACCCGGCCAGTGTACTGATCGTTTGTTGTGGCTGGTTAATCATCATGTCGTAGGGTATTGGTAGCACATTCGGATCTTGTGACTCCAGGTAATGATCAGTCAGTTGCATGCCGCCTCGTGCAGCAGCAAGGGCCTGTTCAAAGGTGCACTTCATGAAACGCATATAGGACAGGGTGGCGTCACGAATATCGCGGTAGTTACAGATAATACGCATGTGCGGTTTGCCGACTGGTATCTGAAAGTGGGTTTTAATGCAATAAACCTGGCCTGATGCCGGCGGATGGGAGAGTGCATGCTGTATTGCCGGTGATTCATCCAGCGGGACTTCATCCGGCCAGGGGGTCTTGCCGACAGCAGTAATTAACCTGCGGCAGACATTGTAGGTCCACATGGATCCGGAGCGTGGCATGCCTGCGATGAATATAATCGGGCTGTGGTTCAAGTCAGTGATTTCCTGGAAATATGCTAATTCCGAGAGCTTATAATGACATACTATCAGGGGGGGGGCTTTGAAGGATTCTGTTTTATTACCAATAGTTTTCAAATCAGGCTGGAATATTGAATGGCTTTTAAAATAATACTCGAGGGCTCCAGAACGCCGATCTACCGGCGGATAATTAACGGCCTGGCACACTCTATTGAAAAGAAACACTATCAAACGATAATTCTGGACTCCGGCACAGAATCACCGCTGGAGTTTGTCCGGCGTATCAATGAACTAAAGCCCGACCTGGTTATTATTTCAAACCTGTTTGGCTTGCTGTCAGCCTACAATCCCGGGGAACAAAAGTATGTTTATGAGCTTCTGGCTTCTCCAATCATATTTTTACATTACGATAATCCGCTTGGCCCGATTAATGACTGGGATGAAATCGAGCGGCGACTGAATACATGGGTAAGCATCTCTGGCAGAAGTACACACTTTTGTATCGAAAATACCAATATTTCTGATTTCCAAAAGCTTTCAATTCAGGATGCCCGGAGAATATTTCACGCAACCGAGTTTGATCTGGTAGGCAACAAGGGTAAGTACCGCTATGACGTTTCCTTTGTGGGTCACTTGCTGCCCGAGTCAATTTTTCTGGACAGCATTGATCCAGACAGTCTGCTTGACGAAAGAGTATTGGCCGTTTACCGGAAACGACGGGAACATCTGGATTACAGGATTGAAGATGACGCAATGTCCTTTGCAGACTTGTCCGCACCTTCCATGCACCCGGTCATCGACTGGCTGACCGCCAAGCAGCTATACCGGGCTCGCATCAACGGTACATCACTGTTTTTTCGTGGCAGCATCATTTCTGATATCGCAGATAATTTTGAAATCGATGTGATTGGCGGAGATCCTTCCTACATTAATGACAAGGTCAGCACGCGGAAACTGAAGCACCCGGGGGTGCATCTCCATACGCCAGAAAAAAACCACAGGGGTACCGACAGGATTTATGCCGAAAGCAAGATCAATGTAAATATCACCTCGATCCAGTTTGATTCGGCTATCGTCAATCGTGTGCTGGATGTGGCCGCAGTCGGGGGTTTTTTACTGACTGACTGGAAGGAGGGTCTGAAAGAGATTACCTCGGTTCATGAACAGCTCTCCTATCGGACTGTCGATGAGCTAAAAAATAAAATTGATTATTATCTAACGCATGATGCAGAAAGGCTGGAAATAGCAGCCCAGTTGCACCATGACGTCAAACAAAAACGTACCTATGATCATGCAGTAGAGGTTATGCTGGGTTGTGTGGCAGGTTAAATTATGGTGGAGGGATTAGTTGTTGTTTGTGGTGTCCTGCATGGTTTTGAGTATCTGATCCTTTAGTCCTGTATTAGTGATTGTTCCGGTAAGGTCAATTAACTCAAATACACCATCCGCTGTTTTCTCAATAAGAAATTGTTCATGTGGCAAGGAATAAATCCGGGCAGATACTGCTTCTGCAAAATATATGGCAAAAGGAAATATCAGTGTCGGCTCAAACTCTGGAAAATGCTGCAGTTCGCCGGGGCTAAAATCATCGCCACCGATAAAACCCCCTGTCTTTACCTTTGGAAATACACGAATCAGGTCAATCGTAATACCCTTCAGGGTATGGTCGCCGTCAATATAGGCCAGATCAAGACTCTGGTCAGGAATGTTATCGATGACCTCTGTTGTTTTTCCTCTAAGTACAACCCGCTTGTTACTGGCAAACTCTGTCTTTTCAAGGCTCCTCTGCATGAGTAATTCGAACGTGCCATTATCGGTATTGGCCGGCTTGTCCCACTCATCAAGATTCCTCCAGGGATCGAGCATGTAGTATTTCTCAAGGCACTCGCAGTTTCGCAGCATCTTTTCAGTAAAGTCACCCCTGAATATACCAATCTCGGCAAAATGGTGTACACCAAGCGTGTTGATGAAATTGATCCAGAAATCATAGCGATCCCTGGCTGCGGAAACACAATCATTGACCAATTGTCTGGTATTTATAGCCACAAGTTTCTCATTTATCATGAATTGACGAACGTCCCTGCATTACTGTGCTCGTCATTATATTTATAATCAAACAGTTCTATATCCCGGGCATAAATATTTCCGACGATATCTATCGATTCCTTTGAGTAGTACTGCTTGTAATGTTTATGTGTTGCCTTGTTTACATGTGGCAGCTTGTAGTCAGGTAATCCAGCCAGGGCCAGGCATGCTGATATATGATGTTGTAACGCTTCGAATTTTCCCACGTAATCGGCAATTACATCGTTTTCATCCGAGATCCATTCATACTGTGGCCGGAAATGTATTTGCGTGAGAATTGCATCATTCTTGAATGCGTCAGAGACAAACTCGTTAAATCCACTATAGCGATTGACATACCTGTCCGCATCTTCGCTGTCATAAGCATTAAGGCCGCCCTGGGAAAGAAAATGGTAGGCGCTTACCAGTCTGTCCCATGGGTTTCTGACAATAGAAAAGCTGAAAATATCGGGGTGACTGTGTTTGTATTGTGCCAGTGAGATATAATTCGGATCTCTTGTATTATGGCCGATAGCACCTATTCCCCTGGACATGCATAACTGTCCGATGCTGGCGCCTCCTGTCTTGGGAATATGCACAAAAATAATATCTTTCTTCATCCACAAGACCCTGTATTCATCAAAATAAATTCGTTATTCATTCCAGGTCACGGGGGATGGTTGGCTTGAATGTCATTATATACTTCCAGGGTGATGAAGTGTGGCTATTCACCTGCGATCAGGCTTCTGCAGGGACTGTATTCCAAGTGCATTCTTTAATTCATTAATATGGTTTTCATAATGGCGCCAGCGTTCCATGGATGAGGTGTACAGTGGTTGCCGTACCTGGTCATAACTTGCTGTGGCGACAGTACGCTTCGACGTGTGGAAATCCAGGCAGGCATCATCCCAGTCCAGGCCACAGAAACTGACCAGGTCAGGCGTGACTGACTCTGCATCGGCAATCAGGTCTTCGTACCGGATTTCATACATGGGAACCCGCAGCAGGGTACGCCAGTATGCCATGATGCGTTCATAC
>DAOVVG010000258.1 GCA_030632175.1 Gammaproteobacteria bacterium | reverse complement strand
TTACTAGAAAACCACCGCTGCTGCAGGCCGCTCCTGCAAGAATATCAATTGTTGCAGGATCACATGCGCGATTTTCAGGGACCGAATTACAATCGCGGACGCGGTCCGCTTCTACAGGTGCTACTGCTTGGTGTAAGCTCTTTGTTCATGTCCGGCAATTAATCGGGTGCAAGCACGAATCCGGAAGTTACTGGACCAACTGGTTCAGATCGAAAATCGGCAACAGGATTGCCAGCACGATAATCAGCACCACAGCACCCATTACCAGAATCAACAGCGGTTCAAACAGGCCAAGTACTGTGGCAATCATGGTTTCAATTTCACGCTCCTGATTAATCGCCGCCCGTTCCAGCATCTCTTCCAGCTTGCCACTGGCCTCACCACTGGCGATCAGATGAATCATCATAGGCGGGAAGTGGCCACTCTTCTCCAGCGCTGCGGCAATACCCGCGCCTTCACGCACCCGTGCAGCGGCTTCATCGACCGCCTCACGCATGGGAATATTGGATATGACCTGCGCGGATATACGCATGGCTTCCAGCACTTCCACACCACTGGCCGTCAAAATACTGAAGGTCCGTGCAAACCGCCCGGTATTTACCCCTTGTTCCAGCCTGCCAATCAGCGGCAGGGTTAACAACATGCGATGAAAGCGCCGGCGATTGTCCTTGACACGTAACAGGTAGGATACCGCCACCCCTGCCAGCACCAGGATGACCAGCATAAGTATGCCGTGGTTGCGCAGGAAATCACTGGTGGCAATCAGTGCCACCGTCAGGGGCGGCAATTGCTGGTTAATGTTGTCGAATACCGCCACGACCTTGGGCACCACGTAGGTCATCAGACCACCTACCACCAGGACGGCGACGAGTGTGAGCATGGCCGGATAAAAAACGGCCAGCTGGACCTTTTGCCGCATCTGCTGACGATTTTCCGTGTAATCCGCGAGGCGTTCCAGCACCCGCTCAAGATGACCGGCCTCTTCGCCGGCCTCGACCGTAGTGCGATAAAGCTCCGGAAAGATGTGCTTGAAGTCGCTGAGCCCGGCAGCCAGTGTATGTCCTTCCATGACACGCGAACGCACCGCCAGCAACATGCTTTGCAGACGCGGCCGGTCGGTTTGCTGGGCAACAGCGCGCAGGCATTCTTCCAGTGGCAGTGCTGCCCGTACCAGTGTTGCCAGCTGTCGGGTTATGAGTGCTAGATCAGTGGCACTGACGCCGCGCTGAAACAGAGGGGAACGACGCCTGCTACGTGCCTCGCGCTGCGCAACCTCCTGCACCTCAAGTGGCACCAGACCCTGTTCACGCAGTTGCTGACGCACCTGGCGCGGGGCATCGCCTTCGACGACGCCTTTCTTTTCGCGACCGGTCTTGTCCAGCGCCGTGTATTCGAAGGCACCCATCGTTCAGAATTCCGGGCAGACATTGAAAGAACAGAAAGCAATCATTACCAGTAGCGGACTCTCAGTCACCCTGGGTAACACGCAGCACTTCTTCAACGGATGTAACGCCATCCAGCACGCGCCGCCAGCCATCCTGCCGGATTCCCGGAGTCGTCTCGCGTGCCAGCCGCTCAAGCTCCTGCTCACCGGAACCTTCATGTATCAAGGTCCGCATGGCATCATTCACGGCAACCAGCTCATAAATACCAGTACGACCCCGATAGCCAAGTTGATTGCACTTTTCACACCCCTGCGAACGATACAGGGTTGGCGGGCTGTCCACTGGAATACCGAGCGCCCGGCATTCAGCCTCGCTGGCAGTGTAGGACTGCTTGCAGCTGTCGCACAGAACCCTCACCAGGCGCTGCGCCAGCACGCCAATCATACTGGAGGACAACAGGAACGGCTCCACGCCCATATCACGCAAGCGCGTGACAGCACCAACAGCACTGTTTGTATGCAGGGTTGAGAACACCAGGTGTCCGGTCAAACTGGCCTGCACGGCAATCTCTGCCGTTTCGAGGTCACGAATTTCGCCGACCATGACAACATCGGGATCCTGTCGCAGAATCGCGCGCAGACCACGTGCAAAGCTAAGGTCAACCTTGGTGTTTACCTGTGTCTGTCCAATGCCATCCAGGTAGTATTCAATCGGGTCCTCGACCGTCATGATATTGCGGCTCTTGTTATTGAGACGCCCCAGTGCAGCGTACAGGGTAGTGGTCTTGCCGGAACCGGTAGGTCCGGTCACCAGGATAATACCGTGTGGCCGGCTGATCAAATCATCCATCACGTCACGGTCCCTGGCTGCCATGCCAAGGTGTTCCAGATCCAGGCGACCGGCCTGCTTGTCGAGCAAACGCAACACCACGCGCTCCCCGTTACCCGATGGTAATGTGGACACACGGATATCAACAGCCCGACCGGCAACCCTGAGTGAGATACGACCATCCTGCGGCAGGCGTTTCTCCGCAATATCCAGACGCGCCATCACCTTGATACGCGACACCAGCAGGGGTGCCAGCACCCGCTGCGGTTCCAGCACCTCACGCAGAACACCGTCACAGCGAAAACGCACCACCAGCCGGTTCTCAAAAGGCTCTATATGAATATCTGAAGCATTCTCCTTGACTGCCTCGGTCAGGAGCGCATTGATCAGCCGGATAATCGGCGCATCATCCTCGCTCTCCAGCAGATCTTCAGGCTCGGGGAGGTGCTGTGCGACATACATCAAATCCATGTCGTCACCCAGGTCACCCATCATGAGCATGGCTTCATTGGAATCCTGCTCGTAGGTCAGCGCCAGCAGGCTGTCAAATTTTTCCTGCCCGATTATCTCAAGCTTGAGGGGTTGCCCCATGTAACGACGCAACTCAACCACGGCGACAGGATCAATATCGGCGGTGTGCATGACGACAGCTTTGCCATCTTCTTCACCGGTCACCAGCACCCCGTGACGTTTGGCAAACATGAACGGCGGACGCCGAGGCCCGGCCGCTTCACTGACCCCCGGTTCTTCCAAATCCTGAAGAGGTGCTTCAGCCATCGATTAAATCGACGTCCAGAGAGGTATCCGGCTCATCAGCATCAGCACTTGCACCCGGAACCGTTGAAAGCTCATCTATCCCAGGCAGTACAGGTGTCACGCCGGGCGCGACCGAGAACTCTTCCATCACCGGCAACACGGGATGTTGTTTGCCCGGCATCATATTGACGCCGTCCTCACCCTGTTGCATCTGCAGCGCACGGATGTAGTTGTATTTACTGTTGGTGTAGCTTTCCGTCACGGCCGCATCACGCAGAATCACCGGATGAATAAACACCATCAGGTTGGTCTTGGTAACATCCGCTGTCTTGGACCTGAACAAGGCCCCCAGAAACGGGATATCGCCGAGGAACGGTACCTTCTGGATACTTTCACCAATTTTTTCTTCAATCAGGCCGCCCAGCACGACCACCTCCCCGTCATCAACCATCACATTGGTCTTGATGGAACGCTTGTTAGTGACAATATCCGCAGCGCCGGCAACACTGTCTGCAATATTGGAAACTTCCTGTTCAATCTCCAGCCGCAACGCATCACCTTCATTGATTTGTGGCTTGATCTTGAGTGTCAGACCAACATCCTCGCGCTGAATCGTCTGAAAAGGGTTGGTCGCACCATCGGATGCCCCGGTACTGGTGAACGACCCCGTCACAAAAGGCACATTCTCGCCGATGACAATCTCGGCTTCCTCATTGTCCAGCGTCACCAGCGTCGGTGTTGACAGGATATTGGTATTGGCATCCGATGCCAGCAGGTTCATCACGGCCAGATAGTTAAAGCTGCCGTTG
>DAOVVG010000265.1 GCA_030632175.1 Gammaproteobacteria bacterium | reverse complement strand
GTCGCTGTTTGATTTTTAACGACAGTAATTCCACACGTCGCCAGAACCACTCAAGTGCACGCAGGTAGCGGCTGCGCTGCTCCCATTCCTGACTGCGGTATTCGATAGAGTCGGAAAAATCGTTCTCAAACACGGTTGCGATTGTCGTGGCCAGTTCCCGGTTGTCGATTTCCTGGTTGGCCTCCAGGTTCCATTGCAGGTTCCAGCGGTCATAGTTGCAGGACCCGACAGACACCCAGTTATCGCATAGCACTGTTTTTGCATGGAAAAAACGTGGTGTATATTCGTAGATGCGGATGCCGCTTTTCAGCAGTTTGCCGTAGTAACGGCGACTGGCGTAGCGGGCTCCGGGGTTATCAGTAACCGGGCCGGGGAGCAGCAGGCGCACATCGAGGCCTCTTCTGGCAGCGTGCTTGAGTTTTCTGCGCATACTCCAGGACGGGATGAAGTAGGCCGTGGCAAACCAGACGCGCTGTCGGGCACACTTTAACTGTTTTAGTAATGACCGCTGAATGCCCATCCTGCTGCGGGCTTCGTTAACCGTAACCCGGCCGGACTGACCGTTCTCAAAGAATTCCGGTGTCACACCGGGCAACATCAGTTTCTGCCCGGAAAATCTGTTCCAGCTTTCAGTGAAGAGCAGTTGCCAGTCCTCAAGTATTGGCCCGTGAATTTCGATCATGGTTTCACGCCATCGCAGTTCGGGTGCGTCAGGTGAATCAACCTCGTCGGCTATGCCCGCGCCTCCTGAAAAGGCAAGCTTGCCATCGACAAGCAATAACTTGCGATGGTTGCGGTACAGTCCCTTGTGGATGCGCCGCCAGAAAACTCTGTAGAGGTTATACAGGACGTTGTGTGATGACAGCGGGTTATAATAAACGCTTTGAATATGCCGGTGTGCCAGTCGCTTGCGATCGTTCTGATTAAACTGGCGGGCGCCATAGTCATCAAACAACAGGTAAATCTGTACGCCACGTTCGGCTGCTTGCAGCAAGGATTTGATGATACGGTCTGCGACTACGCCGGATTCCACAAGATACATTTCCAGCAACAGGTATTGCCGGGCCGCATCGATGGCAGTCAGCATGCGCGGCAGAAACTCTGTGCTGTCGACGAGGACGCTAAAGTGATTGTCTGGTCGCCACGGAAATTTGTAACCCTGGACAATGGCCATGTGTCAGGCTCTGTTAAAAAAGCAAGCCGTTATAGTGCCAGTCAGGGAAGCACAGGTCCAAGGATGAACTCAACTGGCTCAAAACCATGGTCTTCCAGGGCTGCGAGGATGTCATCCGTGCTGCAGTCCGGCTGTTGTTCTTCAACAGCGGCTATCAGGCCGGTGACATGACGGAAGGCCTCGTGCGACTCGAAATCATCGGGCAACCGTACGAGGCGGATGGAATGGGTATCGCTGGCAGGCAGGATCATCAGTGATTCGCTCATGTTGTTCTCCATTTCTTGTCTGCTTTGTGCAGATGTGTGAGTACAGGGTTCGCTGTAATATACTTGCAAGCGATTGGAAATAACCTGATATATATCAATTACCGGTCAAGGCTGCCGTTGAAGTAATGTCTATACTTTACCTGAATAACAACTGAAAGGATCAACGAATGACTGTTTATCTGCGAGGCTGCATGCTGGCCGCCACCCTGTTTTTCTGCGGCAGCGCGGTTGCTGAAACAGGCGCGAAGGATAATGCCTGGTGGTGGAACGATGCCTGGTGGGCTGACAGCCAGATCGAGGTGCCGGATAATTATCCTGTTGAGACGGTCTGGACCAGCTACAAGCGTGGTGACGTGGAGGTGCCGGCACTGGTTGCGCGTCCGCAAGGTGAGGGCAAGTTTCCGGCGGTGTTGTTCCAGCACGGGCGGCGCGGGCTGGATGACCGGGTACAACGTCATGTGCGGCGTGTCGCGGCACGTGGTTTCGTGGTGCTGGCGCCGGACATCTACCAGGCGCATTTTATCGGTACTCACCCCATCGAGCACGATTATGAGCTGGAGAAAGATGTGAATGCGGCAGTGGACGTGTTGCTGGCGCGTGATGACATCAGTAGCGACAAGGCCTGCCTGTACTCGCACACGCGCGGTGGTTATTACACCCTGAAGGTAGCGACAACCTTCAAACGGCAGGACAGGGAAATTGCCTGCTATGTGTCCTATTACCCTCATTTGCAGGACCCGAATGCACCCGAACCGGAGCAGGTCTATGGTTATGCCCCCGAGATCGATCAGCTGACATTGCCGATGCTGGTGTTTATCGGCGATGAGGAGCAATACCAGCGCCGCCGTGTCATTGAAACCAGTGTGCAGGTGATGCAGGACAATGGCCGGGATGCGCAGTTGGTGATTTACCCCGGGGTAGGGCGCGGTTTTGATTTTCGTCCCGAGACGGTGCGCACCTTTGCCGATGACCTTGCTTCGAAAGATGCGGTGCAGCGTGCGGCACGATTTATGCGCGCACACCTTGAAGGTCCGGCAAAGCAGACCGCCACGGCCGGGCCATTGACCGGCGAGGCCTTGTATAACAGTGACAAGGCGCCGAATTCGATGCTTTATGACTTGCCTCGAGAAGTCATCCCGGGGGTGTGGTCAGCGATCGGGGCGACTGCGCCCGGGACCTATGCGAATTCCGGACACAATAATAATCTGTCGTTTGTGATTACCGATGAGGGTGTGCTGGTGATGAATGCCGGCGACAATTACCTGCTGGCGAAGGCGCTTCACGACGAGATAAAAAAGATCACCGACAAGCCGGTGAGGTACGTGGTGCTGGAGAACGGGCAGGGCCATGCCATGCTGGGTTCGAATTACTGGCAGGAACAGGGTGTGCCGGTGATTGCGCATGTGGATGCGGCGCACGAGATCGAGGAGCAGTCGTATGCACTGCTGGAAGTGATGCAGGCGCGAGCCAAGGAAAAGGCCGCGGGGACAAAGGTAGTGATGCCGGATATTACCTTTGAGGACAAGAAGGTCATTGAACTGGGTGGCGAACGCATTGAGTTGCTGAATCTGGGTCCGGCACACAGTCCGGGAGATATTGTCGTGTGGTTACCGGAGAAGAAGCTGATGATTTCCGGTGACATGGCGTTTCACCAGCGCATGTTGCCGCTGTTTGAACATACCGATACAAAGGCCTGGATCGAGACCTGGGATACGTTTGCAGAGTTGGGTGCAGAGGTGGTGATTCCAGGGCATGGTGAGCCAACCGACATGGAGACGGTGACCAGGTACACCCGGGACTACCTTGTTTACCTGCGTGAAAAGATCGGTGAGGTAATCGAGAATGGTGGTGCCTTGCAGGAAGCCTACGAGGTTGATCAGTCACCGTACATGCATTTGCCAACGGCGGAATTTCTCGCCAAGCGTAATGCCGGACAGGTGTTTCAGAGTATGGAGTTTGAGTTTTAGGTTATTTGCGTTGTTACAGAGGGGTGATCGCGGACAGGATCCGCTCCTACGGGTGCCTCGATAGATGCAGGAGCGGGTCATGTTCGCGATAGTTTCCGCCGGTGCCTCTAATATGTGCAGGAGCGGGTCATGTTCGCGATAGTTTCCGCCGGTGCCTCTAATGCGTGCAGGAGCAGATCCTGTCCGCGATAGTTTCCGCCGGTGCCTCTAATACGTGCAGGAGCGGATCCTGTCCGCGATAGTTTCCGCCGGTGCCTCTAATATGTGTAGGAGCGGATCTCGTCCGCGATCACGCCGGTAAACACAG
>DAOVVG010000190.1 GCA_030632175.1 Gammaproteobacteria bacterium | reverse complement strand
TCAGCTTCACTACACAAGCTCAAACCGGCGTTTTTTCTCTCAGCAGGGTGAATATCTGTATCACCTGCATATCAATTTATTCTATTTAACATAATATACATTATACGCACTTAAGTCATAACCTGATTATCGGGCCTTGCCCGGTGCTGGTCTGGCCGCTGGCCTGGTCGCTGGCAGTTGCACAGGACGACCGGGCGCCGGTCGCACAGGCGTTGAAGGATCTTTGTTGCCCTGGTTGTAGTTGTATCCGCGGTTATACGACTCAACCGGTTCGACCGTTTCCGGCACTTCCTGCGGTTTCTGTGCAGCGCGTTCTTCTGCACGTGACGCACTGGCATCACCGAGTTCGTTGGCCTGTTCGTTAATACGCTTTTCCCTGTCCATACTTTCGCGCTGCTGCTGTTCCGTGGGTGCAGGCTGTACCTGTATTTGCTCAACCTGTTTAGCATTCTCGGGCGGACTGTCCGAGAAAGTAACCTCACCCTTGTCGTCAACGGATTTATACAGCGTTTCTGCTGTCACACTGGCTGCTGCACATGAGAAAACAATGAAGAATATTTTTACAGGATATATCATAGTGGCCGTCCTTTTTACCTGGAATCATGTAAATACACCTACAGGTTATCATCTTATCACGTCAACTTTGCAAGACGCCGCCCGTTTTTTGCCGGTTATTACTAAATGATGCGCAATGTTATAACTTTTTTACTGGGTATTACTGCTGCCTGCCAGCCCCATGCAGATACCTTTATTCTACCGCCCGCTGACGTGGATATTGTCGGTCGGCTCGAAACTGTCACCGCTGGCAGAGATAGCACCTTGCTCGATATTGCCCGCCAATATGACATTGGCCAGAACGAAATCCTGCATGCCAATCCAGGCGTTGATCGCTGGCTGCCGGCCGATAATTCCGCGGTTGTTCTACCGAATCGATATATTCTGCCCGGCACAAAACGCACCGGTCTGGTCATCAATTTGCCGGAAATGCGCCTTTATTACTATCCCAAACCCGGGGCTGACGAACCACCCCTTGTGATCACCCACCCTGTCAGCGTAGGTCGCATGGACTGGGAAACCCCGCTGGGAATGACAAAAATCGTCAACAAGAAAAAAGATCCTGATTGGCGCCCTCCCCAGTCACTCAAAGACGAAGCCATTGAAGCAGGTGATGAACCGCTGCCTGATATTGTCAAGGCGGGACCGGATAATCCGCTGGGCCGCTATGCCATACGACTTGGCATACCCGGTTACCTGATTCACAGCACCAACAAACCTTATGGCGTTGGCATGCGCGTCACGCATGGCTGCCTGCGCATGTATCCTGAAGACATTGAAAAACTGTTTGATGAGGTGTCGGTTGGCACACAGGTACAACTGATCAATCAACCGATAAAACTTGGCTGGCTTGCCGGTTCGCTGTTTCTGGAACTGCACCCGCCACTGGAAGAAGACCGGGAGCAATACAAGGATTACATGCAAAGCGTACTGAATGTTATCTCCGACTTTCTGGCCGATGAGAACAATACCGGTGGCGTGGATTCGATGGATATAGGTCTTAGCGGCAGCGCACTGCGGCAGGCCGTTGAGGAACAAAGCGGGATACCTGTATTGATCAGCCGTTAATTCGAACCCACCTCGGATACAACACATCGCGCACGAGATGCGCTCCTGCATCAATAGACACACCTGTAGGAGCGGATCTTGTCCGCGATTTCGGTGGTTAATTTGATCGCGCACGAGGTGCGCTCCTGCATCAACAGACACACCTGTAGGAGCGGATCTTGTCCGCGATGATTTCGGTGCTAATTTGATCGCGCACGAAATGCGCTCCTGCAATAACAGACACGCCTGTGCCCAAAAAAACAAAGCTCCCGAAGGAGCTTTGTTGAAGAACATATTGCTACTACTTATTTATGCATAGCCTTCTTGAACATGCGGTCGATCTTCATCTCCGTGTCTGCTGAAGTCGCATTCGCCTCGTTGGCAATACCAACCGCCTCGGCAGCCATGGCTTTTGCTTCTGCAGCCTCGGCCCTGGCAATGCTGGCTTCTGCCTTAACAGCATCAATTTCCGCCTGCAGCCTGTCACGATCGCCTGTAGTTGCACACCCTGTCAGGCCAATCAGCCCGGCTACCAGTGAAATCATTGCCACTTTCTGCAGCTGATTTGTAATCTTTACAGTCATTTTCATCTCCTTGATAAAAAAAATACCAATCTTAAATACCAGTCTTCCTGATTCATTATAGTCGGCAAACCTGCCTGTCAAGTCCGACAGTGCCCTATGCTACCAGTATTGCCCTGATTCTGCCTACCGAATCTCCACGAGAGTGCCTATTTTCACCCACTGCAGCAGCTCATCAATTTCTTCGTTGGTTAACGCCACACAGCCGTTTGTCCAGTTGAATTTATCATGTACATCCCTGTCGCCGGTACCGATCCCGTGAATACCAATCATTCCACCCAGCGGCGTGTTCTGCGAAGGGACTGTGCCCGCCTCCGAGGCACGCCGGATTGACTGCCACTGGGCCTCGTCGATACGCTCATCCACCAGCGCACGATCGGCAGCCGGCAGATCCGGATAGGTCAAACCGAGAAAGCGGTAATAGCGGGTTTTTTTGTTTGTCCAGCCAATCCTGAACTTACCCAGCGGGGTCTTATTGTCACCCCTGACCTTGAAGTACGTCTTCCCATACCGGCCAATAGCGATATTTTCATAGGTTCTGATGACCTTGTCGCCTCTTAAAACCTGCAGCGTATCGGATTCCGTATCAACAACCACCCTGACCTCCCCGGCACTCACCGGGGAAGCCGTTATCAACAGGAAAAACAGCGCACCACGGACGAGCATTCCGAGGCTGGAGATCAGGCAATGCCTGCTCCTCCCGGCTACGACGACGGCAGACAGGTCGCCATGATCACAAGTCGCATTGGGGGACGGAACGTGACCGGAATTTATACTGCTCATATGTTCTCTATCAGTAATCGGACAGAGGCTGAATATTTACACATAAATAGATTACACTGCCATAGTTTTCGCAGCGTAGCGTCGCCATGACAAGCTGGGCAGATCACTATGTATGAGTCCGAATTTCCGCTGGATGATTCCGTCATCTACCTGAATCATGCTGCGGTCTCTCCCTGGCCAGAGCGGACTGCGACCGCGGTAAAACACTTTGCAGATGAAAATGTCGCATTCGGTTCCAAAAACTACCCGCAATGGATGCAAGTGGAATCACGCCTGAGGAAACAGCTGCAACAACTTGTTAATGCTGACTCCAGCGACGAAATTGCACTACTGAAAAACACCTCCGAGGCACTGTCCGTGGTGGCCTACGGCTTGCCATGGAAGCCCGGTGACAAGGTCGTCATCACCAACCAGGAATTTCCTTCCAACCGGGTAATCTGGGAATCACTTGAAAAACTGGGCGTAAGCACCTGCCCTGCAGACCTTTCCCAACACGACACACCCGAGACCGCCATCATTGAATGCCTGGATGAAAATACCCGGCTGCTTTCCGTCAGTTCTGTCCAGTATGGCACCGGACTGAAACTCGACCTTCCCCGCCTGGGCGCCGCCTGCCGGGACAGGGATATTCTGTTCTGTGTGGACGCCATCCAGAGTCTGGGTGCCGAAGTCTTCGACGTGCAGGCCTGTCAGGCCGATTTTGTCATGGCTGATGGCCACAAATGGATGATGGGGCCGGAGGGTATTGCCCTGTTTTATTGCCGGCGCAGTCGCATGGAGCAGCTTGATCTGAAACAGTATGGCTGGCACATGCTTGAAGATGCGCTCGACTTCGACAATCAAAGCTGGAGGATTGCCAGCTCTGCGCGTCGCTTTGAGTGTGGTAGTCCCAATATGACCGGTGTACATGCCCTGCACGCCAGCATGACATTGATCGACGAGGTCGGCATGCCGACCATCGAGCAACTGGTACGTGAAAACACCCGCTTTATAATCGATTTCATTACACAAAGGGATGACCGCTACCAGTTGTTAACCCCGATAGCAGAGCATCAGCATGCAGGTATCGTGAGCTTCCGACCGCTGGCTGAACCGCCAGAATCACTCTTTGAACTGCTGTCGCAGGCACATGTCGCCTGTGCCCTCAGAGGGGGTGGCATCCGCCTCTCCCCGCATTTCTACACCCCGCGCAATAAGCTCTTTAAGGCATTAGAGAGATTAGATGACTAAAGCATTGATTTTCAGTCATGAATGCTTCATTTTTCAGCGTTCTGTGCCGATAGTTTCTAGTGGCGGTGGGATATTGACGCTGGTGTGATCACCCTCATGGCCAAGGCAACTCATCAGTGTTATTTATGTCGAATAACCCATAGGGTTTTCAACACAAGCAAAGGACAATCAATATGAACTGGATGATTGAACTGCCCATCATATTCACTGCCATTGGATTCATGATGGCCCGTCAGGCATCACGCTATCTGTGGACAGGCGTCCTCGGCGCCATACTCTGTTACTGGAGCATCTTGTACACCCCGCCTGGCTGGGCCCTGATCGTCGCGTGGGCCGTTTTCCTGCCGATTGCCATTTTCTTAACCGTCGACCCGCTACGGCAGAACCTGGTTATTTCACCCCTCCTCGGCCTCTACAAAAAGATCATTCCCGGCATGTCAGATACCGAGAGAGAGGCACTGGAAGCCGGGACCGTGTGGTGGGAGGCGGAGGTATTCAGCGGCCGGCCCGACTGGCACCGCATGCTGGGTTTCCCGGCACCTGCATTGACTGGCGAAGAACAGGCTTTTCTGGACGGCCCCACCAATGAATTCTGCAGCATGGTCAATGACTGGGAAATCACCGAAGAGCTCCGAGACCTGACACCCGAGTCATGGGACTTCCTCAAGCAGAACGGTTTCTTCGGCATGATCATCCCGAAGCAATACGGCGGACTGGAATTTTCTGCCAACGCACATTCCGCGGTGGTTTTGAAAGTGGCCAGCCGCAGTATCTCGGCCGCCGTTACCGTGATGGTTCCAAACTCACTGGGCCCGGCGAAACTGCTGCTGTCCTACGGCACAGAAAAGCAGAAAAATTATTACCTGCCACGCCTGGCCAGTGGCGATGAAATCCCCTGTTTCGCCCTCACCGGTCCGGAAGC
>DAOVVG010000279.1 GCA_030632175.1 Gammaproteobacteria bacterium | reverse complement strand
CATTCAGCTTTCGCAGACTGAAAATTTCGTAAGAGGCCTCTCCGACGGCGAGTGTATCCCGGGTGTTAAAACTGTTGTCCATGGGTTCTCCTGCTTGCCTGAATCCTGTCCGGGTTGTCCATTCCGTAGCGCTGGCGCGGAACAGGGACGTCACCGGGACGTCGTGAAGAGCCGCAATTATACACAGAAAATTTACCCGGGTGCGGCAGCTCAAGCCTCCCTGAGCAGGGATTCACAGCATGCCAGTAATGCTTTACGCTGGAAAATCAGTTTAACGCGGCTCCCGCCACATTGACGCCACAGTACCGCTGCACGTATGGCTGCAAGCAGCAGGGTTCGCACCATGTTCTTGCTGTCCTGATTGGCAAGTACCGACTGGTCACCGCTAACCATGATCCTGGGTTGCAAGGTGCTGATGGTTCGCTTGTATATGTCTGCAAGTCCCGCAATGATGGTAGGGTGACGCAGATCAAAGAAATCAGCCTGCTCCCTGACGCGTGCAATACCGTCACCGATCTCATCCAGCATGGCAGATTTCCTGGAAAGCTTGCGCTCAAGATGTAACAGGGTGATAACGTAACGGGTCAATGTCATATCGCGTTGCTTGTTATCATTACCCAGCTGTTTGGCGAGAACCTCGAGTCCCGTACGAAGTGCGGCAGTATCGCCAAAAATATCCGTGACAGCATCCGGGTCTGTATTGAAAATACTGTTAATACATGCATTCGTCGCCAACTCATCACGGGCCTCACCAGTGGCCGTTTGTTGAACCAGCCGGACAGCCTGGAACAGGCCGGCCAGTGCAATTGTTCGATTTTGATCAGCAGCATTCATATATCTTGATTAATCTGTGGCAAGGGTTGCTTCGATAATGCCACCACCCAGGCATTCATCTTTATCATAAAATACGACGGACTGTCCGGGGGTAATTGCGCGCTGCGGCGTTGTAAACATTACATTGCACTCGTCATCGATACCGGCCGTCACCGTACATTGCTGCACGGGTTGTTGGTGCCGTATGCGTGCCGTACACCTGAATGGAAGTTCGGGAGATTGTGTGGCTATCCAGTGCAGCTGACTGGCACGCAAGCCCGGCTTGAAGAGTGCCGGATGATTGACTCCCTGGGCCACTCGCAAGGTATTGCTCTCGATTTCCTTGTCAATGACATACCAGGGTTCTCCGGATGCCTGGCGGCGGCCGCCGATACCCAGACCCTGCCGCTGTCCGATCGTGTAAAACATCAAGCCATCATGGCTGCCGATAATCTCGCCATCGAGCGTGCGTATGTCTCCCGGATTCTTTTCGAGATACTGCGCCAGAAAACTGCTGAAACGCCGCTCACCTATAAAACAGATACCGGTGCTGTCTTTCTTGTCATGATTCTCAAAGTTATTTTCACGTGCCAGTCTGCGCACTTCTGTTTTCTCGAGCATGCCCAGGGGGAATAAACTTTTCCCTAATTGATCCCGGGTCAGGGTATGCAAAAAATAGGTCTGGTCCTTGAGTTCGTCAATGCCTTTCAGTAGCCGCACAACCGGCTGTTTTTTGATGCGTGCGTAATGGCCGGTGGCAATGAACTCTGCTCCCAATTCCAGCGCATGGTCAAGGAATGCACTGAACTTGATTTCCCGGTTGCAGATAATATCAGGACTGGGTGTGCGTCCGGCCTGGTACTCATTCAGGAAGTGTGAAAAAACACGGTTCCAGTATTCTGCAGAGAAGCTGACCGTGTGCAATTCAATCTCAAGCCGGTCGGCTATATTGCGGGCATCGGCGAGATCCTGCTCGGCCGGACAGTAGTCCTCATCGTCGTCTTCATCCCAGTTTTTCATGAAGACGCCGGTGACTTCATGGCCTTGCTGTTTCAGTAACAAGGCCGCAACTGCCGAATCCACGCCGCCTGACAGACCAACCACGATCTTGCTCATTTCACCTGCTCGCTTATCGCCTGTGTTATTACGGTGTTGCAGGAGTGATCCACGCATACCGAGAATCTTTCCGGAGACGGATCGGTGATAATTTCGTCAGGGATAAAGGGTTCCGCTGAAAGTTGCGAGGCAGCAAGCAGTGTAGCCGTCGCCAGAAAGCAGGCCGCCCTATTCAATGTCTGTCAGCAGGGTGAGTGGATAGGAAACACCCGAGAGATAATCTTCAATTGAACGCAGCACCATCGGGCTGCGTAACAGCTTACCCTTGCTGCGAATCTCGTCCTGCGTAAGCCAGACTGTTCGCTCAATACAGCTATCCAGTTGATACTCCGGATTGTGATAAAGCCCCTTGCCCGCAAACGTGACCCGCATGAATGTTTTCTGTTTCTCGGGGTGGCGCCAGCGATAGATACCGGTGACAGATTCCGGCTGAAAATGCCAGGCGGTTTCTTCCAGCGTTTCCCGTATGACAGCCTCGACAAGCGTCTCATTGTCTTCCAGGTGTCCGGCTGGCGGGTTAAAGACTGATTGGCCCGATACGTTTTGCTGAACCAGCAAGAATCGGCCCTCATTTTCTATCATGGCGGCGACCGTCATGTGGGGTTTCCATGTCATAGTTAATAAATACAATAGCTTATAAAATAAAAGGGAAAAGCGGTGTTGTCATGCGTTAAAGAATTGACGCTCGCACAAGCTCATTGATTCCCATATACTTCGCGCTCGTTTAAAGACGTCAGGGTTATATAGCCTATCTCAGGCGATACCTCATTGCATCTTGCTAACGACACACAAATACAAATATTTCATATGCGTTCTGGAGGAACTGAAATGACTGGTTTGCTAAGAAAAACATTATTTGCGGGATTCATTTCCATATGCTTGTCAGCAAATGCACTTGCTGATGAAATTCTTATGCCATTTGTTCTGGCTGGTAGCTCAAGTGGTGACGTCAAAACCGTTGCTGCTGAAGTTAAATCAAAAGTAACCGCCGCCGGCTTTGAAGTCGTTGGCGAATACTCGCCTTATGCAGGCGCTGATATCATCATCGTTACCAGCGATGCCTTGAAAGCAGCAGCTTCCAAGTCTGATTTTGGTGCTTACGGTGCTGCACAGCGTATTTCTATCACCAAGAACGGTGATGCAACGGAAATCGTGTACACCAACCCGATCTACATGGCGGCTGCCTATCGTATGGCAACTGATCTGGCTGATATCCGCGCACAACTTGAAGGTGCACTGGGTGCCAAGGAAGATTTTGGTTCCGAGAAGAACCTGACTGCCAAGGACCTGGGTGAGTATCACTACACCGTTATGATGGAATACTTCGACGATCCGAGCACACTGGCCGAATATGACAGCCAGGCTGAAGCATTAAAAGCTGTTAATGATTCACTGTCAGCCGGTCTCGGTGGTACAT
>DAOVVG010000205.1 GCA_030632175.1 Gammaproteobacteria bacterium | reverse complement strand
GTTCCAGCAAGACATCCGTTTTTTTTCTGCCGAGGGTGGAGAGTGATGCGCCCGCCTGGCGGTTAAAATTGGCAATTTCAAAGGTGTCGTAGTCGGCGAGCACAAAGGAGCCAATACCCAGTCGTGTCAGTGTGAGCAGGTGGCTGCCGCCGACGCCGCCAAGTCCGGCGATGGCAACACGTTTGCTGCGCAGTACGGACTGCTCCTGCTTTGTGACCCAGCCGGTATTGCGAGCGAATGCAGCTGAATAGTCATACTTGCTTGTCGACATTAACCTGTTTCCGGGTTCCTGCTACCAAAGTTTACGATAGTGAGCTCAGCGTATGCCTCATTCCTTTACAGGAGGCAGTCGGTGGAGTGCTTTAGACAGGGCTTGCTGTAAGGCGCTAATAGTATGTTGTGATCCATAATGTGTCTAACGATATTCAATGAATTGGAAGCGTGTCGTGACTCAGGTGTCAATATTTTGTGCACAGGGTCACGGCGGGGCTTTACCTGCTTTAAATGCCGGTGTGGTACTACTCTTCATAAAGACGCCAAATATTTCCAGCCGTATGCCATTTCTGTGGACTGGATCACACTTTGTTAATGGCGTTAAAGTCAAATGAAAACAAATAGATATGGCGTTCTTCATCTGTACGTACAAATTCCCTGTGGGAAATCCGTTTTGTGGCTTGTGACGCTGTTCAGATGTGACGGATTCTTGCCGATACTTGAATCACGCAGGTGATCGTAACAGGATGAATTTGTTCGTGTGTCTATCGATATGGTCTTGTATCAAGAGATTGAATCACCGCGCACAATAATTTAAGAAACCGGGACTAAAAAAGATGGCCGATTTGTGGGAATTATTTAACTCATATTTTGATGTTGTTACAGATAATGAGCCCGGTGTGCTGGATGAAGCACTCAGACTGCGTTATCAGGTGTATTGCGTAGAACACGATTATGAAGATTCTTCACGTTGCAAGGATGAAAAGGAATCTGATGACTACGATGATCGTTCAGTGCATGGCATCGTTCGCCATTTGTCATCAGGGGTAACAGCAGCAACAGTCAGATTAGTCCTGCATGATACCGACAACCCTGATGCGCCTTTTCCTATCGAGAAGAATTGCAGTGATTCGTTGAGTCTGGATCCATCACTTTTAAAGGGTATTCCACGTCGCTCTATTGCTGAAATATCCAGGTTTGCTGTATCCAGAGATTTCAAGCGCAGACTTGGTGAAGCCAACAGTCCGGCAGGCATCGGGCCGGACCACGAAAAATATATTGCACAGTACCCATCCGGGAAGAGGGTGATCCCTCATTTGATCCTGGGCCTGTTCGTGGCAATTGTCAGGCTGAGCGCACAGCATCACATCACGCACTGGTATGCCGTCATGGATGTCTCTCTTTTACGGTTGTTAAACCGGTTTGGAATCAACTTTATCCCCGTCGGTCGCCCGGTTGACTACCATGGCCTGCGGCAGCCATGTTTCGGCAGTGTTGATGATGTACTTGCCGGTATATGGAGCAAACGCTTTGATATCTGGCAACTGATTACTGCTGATGGCGCAGTCTGGCCGGCCCCCGTTAAGTCTGCGTCTGGTCTTGGTGGATAAGGCAACTTTCAGGTAGTTACACCAGTATTTACTGGTACCTTCCCTCTCAGTCCCCTCTTGTCGTCAACCGGGGACATTAAAATATCAATCTAATTCATATAGATAGCAGTATCCTGCTAAATGATGTTGCCATTTGGGGACAGTTATCCCGGTATACGGGTTATTTCTGCCGTGTATTTCAATATTAATAACTCCTGGAATCATGTAATTGCATGTTTTTATTTAACTATTAATAGTCTGGCATGTTATTCGCTTAAATAAGTGAAAAAGGTGAATATTTTACATTTTGCATGATTACAGCGTACGGGACTGTGCGCGTGAAAGGATTTACCGGGAAATCAGTTTTCTGAAATGAGGATTAATTTGTGAGTGAACTCTACAACACATTCCATGACCATTTTGAAATGGTGCCTGCAAATACGCTGGGCTTGATGGAGGCGGCCTTCCGGATACGCTACCAGGTCTATTGTGTGGAACGATCCTTTGAAGACCAGGAAGCTTTTCCGAAAAAGATGGAAACCGATGAGTATGATTTGCATTCGGTACAGACTTTGCTGCGATGTAAGGCCTCAGGGCAGTACCCGGGTATGGTCAGGCTGGTTCTCCCGAATCCGGTCGATCCGAACACGCCCTTGCCGATGGAAAAGTTTTGCCAGTCGGCCATGAAAGCATCGGGTATAAATTTGTCCTCCATTCCCCGCGAGTCGTTGGCAGAAGTGTCGCGTTTCTCAATTTCAAAGGAGTTGAAAAATCTGTGTTCGAGGCGACCCGCTATCTCGGTTGTCGGTGCAGAAAACGAACAAGATGAAAAGGGGGTTGATACCCGGATGGTGCCGCATATTGCACTCGGTCTTTTTGCAGGAATTGTACGCATGAGTGCGCAGAACAACATTACGCACTGGCTGTCTGTTATGGAGCCAACGTTCCTCAGATTTCTGTCTCGTTACGGAATCTATTTCCAGAAAACCGGACCGGTGGTCGACTATCATGGCAGGCGTCAACCTGCTGTCGCAAGTGTTGATTCGGTATTGTCCGGCATATACACGCATCGTAAGGATGCATGGGAGATTATTACAGACTTCGGTAATGTCTGGCCGCTGAGCAGGAACGCCAGGCATTTTGTCTATTCGTAAGTGCCGGTTGCTGGCGACGGCCTTGACTGTCTTTACTGAACTGGTTGGTAAGTCCTTCTAGAATGAATAACGCACGTTTCCATAGACGCGGTCACTGTCATCATATCGTCCAAATAACCCGATCGAGTCGCCACCAAAAATGTCGACGCCGACTGCCAGCCACCAGTTGTTTGACATATCCCAGGTAACCTTTGGTCTGAGCATCCAGTCAGAGCGATTGAGTCCTGAAATTAGCAGTATCTCACCTTCAGTTTTACTGTTGAAATCGGTGCTGGCATAGAGGCTGACCCCGCTTTCAAACCGGTCAAAAAAGTTATCTGAATCGTGGTCTGTGTACCAGCGTTGGAAAAACTGGAAGTTGAGCAGCGTGTTGTTAAGAAATGTATGTTCCAGTCCTACGACGTAGTCGAGCGTGTCCTGTTGCACGACACCGGTTGGGTGGGTGACATCATCAACATTGAACCAGCGATTCCAGGTGTAAATTGCCTCGGCTTTCAGCAGCACGGCACCAAAGTCTTTTGCCAGGGTGGTGCCCAATTGATCAATCTTGTCATGTTCGGGTCTGATGATTGTCTGGCCATTGTTGTTAACACTGCGGGAGAAAAAGGGTGCCGCGTCGACGCTATGATAGAAGAAACCGGACACATCCCAGCCGGCTTTCAGCATGGAGAGTCGCAAGCCATAGGCACCATTGGATAATTTCTGTGCAGGCTGGTCATCGTTCCTGATTTTCGGGTTTCCCGGGAGTGATTTGGTGCCCAGCGGATAGAAATCATCACCAGGCTCACCGATTTCGTTGTAGCTCATATAGGGTATCCAGACCGCCTCGCTATGAAAGTCACCCAGGAAATGTTCTGCGCGTGCTGCCCATTGCGGTATACGTATCAGGTCGAAGTCTTCTGCGACAAACTGGCGAGTATCCTTGGCCGACACAACATCAGCAAAGAACAGTCCTACCATCTCACCCCAGATGATGTTTTGTCTGCCGATGCGGTAATCCCAGTCACCTGAAGATACATCCAGGTATGTTTCGTGAAATGCTCCTTCCAGCTGGCGGTTATCTTCAACGCGGTTTGAATAGAAATCATTCATAACAAAGACGGCATCATATACACCGCGGCCACTTAACTTCCATGAGACGTTTGCATTAAAACTACCACTGGTTTCAAGTTCCAGTGTGTTGCGGAACATTGAAGAATGGCCGGGTGACGGGTAGGTGTATGCGTATTTTGAATTCAGGAAACCCCGAAAGTTGTATTTACTGCTTCCGGTGTCATTTTCAGTGACCCAACCTTCACCAGGAATGTTCTCTATCTCGCTGGTTGCTCCGTTTGCTGGTTCGGTGTCGGCAGGGGCGGGCATGAACAGATCATCAAAGCTGCTGGGTTCGTTTGCCGGCTCCTGTTCTGCGTCAGACCGGGCGACCAATATGGTTTCTCCGGCACTGTGTTGTGCGCTGGAGGCCGGATCGTTGCCGACAAGAAATCCTGGCATCCCCCTGGATTCGAGTCGTAAACGCGCATCTTCGGCGGTCACTTCATTCTGGTATGGACCGACGCGTACATGATTCAGAGCTGTCGGCCCTGGTTTGTTCTTGTATATAGCTGCTGGGAAATCCTGTTTATTCAGTCGTATTATGAACTGGTCGGCGCGCGCCTTGTCCGAAAAGGCGCCAACCTGAACAGTGTAATCAGCCCGGGATATGACGTGAGCCTGTAGCAGCAAAATGCCTGCAATGCCCGTTATCAGGTTCTTCCTGATTTGACTTGCTTGTCTAAAACTATTCATGTTTCTTCCCGTAGTAGTCATCAGCGGCAATTTAGGCTGTATAAACCATGTTCAGAAGTGCTCACATGGTTCCAATCAGGTGCTGGGTATCATACAACATGATTTTCCTGTGCTCACCTGTTGGCTGGCACATTGTACGTCGTGTCAGGAGCATCTGTAATCAGAGACTTGCGACCTTGCATTGGCTTTCATGGTGTGGCCTGTTCATTTCAACAAACCTGATGTGTACGTTGATAATAATTAATCCCTGGATTTAT
>DAOVVG010000109.1 GCA_030632175.1 Gammaproteobacteria bacterium | reverse complement strand
TCAGAGGGGTAAAGAAACTTTGCAATCGACCACGGGACATAGTACTGAATATCGTCTCGCGACAGCCGGCCTGAGGTAAACAAGGCAATGGCGAATACCAGTACGCTTGCTGACAGGATGGCAACAAGAAGCTTTATCCGGATCATAAGGGGCGCCTGTATCGTGAACAACAATCTGGGCTTATCAGAACAGTCATCTTTGCTGCCCCCCTATCCACTTGCGTGAATGAACACACAGCCGAGAATTCCCGGCAGGGACCGGTTGACCGTCGGCGGTTACCCAGGAAAGCGAAAGCTTCGTATTACCCTCCCATGTCAGTTCCCGGTCTATGTCTGTGCTGTTAATCACGAGTATTTCGCTGCGACCATTACAGCTCAGGTTTGCTACTCGAAGGTGCCTGTCCGCAGGAGAAGGGCAGGGAATCCTGTCCGTTATTTTGACTGCCTCAGGATCAGCGCCGAGCAATGATGGCGGTAAACCCAGGCCCGTGTCCTCGATGTGTATGATTCCCTCTGCCAGTAAATGCCGGTATGAAGCATCCTGCCGCAGGGTACACAGCTGGTACAGGGCATCGACCCACACGATTAGAGAAAAATGCCGCTGTTTCGCCTCTGCCCAGTATTCCAGAATACTGCTGCCGGAGACGGCCTCGACCGCCTCTGCAAGGATTTCGGCGAGATCCTCATCAGGAAAACAACGCCAGAGCCTTGCCAGATCCATAATATTCACCGGGTGATAATTGATATCGTAGTGCGGCATGGACAAATGCCGTTCGATAAGTCCGCCAGGCATTACCAGCCGCGGGAAAATCCGTTTTATTCTGGGCAGCAACTGCGGAGTAATGTGCTTCCACGTTAGGCGCTTTATGCCGCGTACCACTAACGGTAACTGTTCGGCCTCCGGCTCCGGCAGTAGTGTTAGTTGTATTGCCCGATATAAAACTCGATAGAGAGCTTCGGCCGGCCGAAGCGCGAGCATGCCTCGTGCTGCGTCACGGGCGGAAGTAACCTGCTCCGTATACTGGTTATCGCCGGTGACATCGCGGTATTGTTCCAGAGTAACAATGGTGTCCAGATGCGTGTTCAGAATAAGCTTGTTGGTTGGCGACTTTCCAAGGGTGCGGGCTGGTATCCATGTGGAACCGGTTTGCCTGCACAACTCCCGCATTGTTTCCGCGTTCTCCTCCAGAGAGTCGTGCAGGAACCATAGCCCGAGATCGGTTTTGTCCGTTTGACGTGAGATAAAGTGCGCGGCACTTTCCAGTGACTTGCCTGCTACTTCGTCAGGGCGTTCCTTTAGTGCCGCTTCCAGTAGCAACATGGCACCGTTATGAAATCGGTAATGCGATTCCATCAGGTCTGTCCATTCTCCGTGATACCACCCGCCATCCTGAGCCTGTCGTGCGATAACGGAAAACAGGAGCTGGCGTTTCAGCAGGCTGTAAAGCATCTTGCCAGTGGCGAGTTCGAGTCCAGACATTATGATATAGAGTCCGTAAGCGTCGAGCTCGGAACAGATTTTCCACATGCGTGGCCAGATGAAGCGATCCACGTACACATGACCATGAACAAGATACAAGTACACATCAGCAGGCGACTGGTAACTCGTTTGCGAGTTCCACAAGGATAGCGGCTGCCTTTCCAGGGCAAGAAGTTGATCAAGTGCGGTATGGATGCCGGATTCTTCAGCTGGAAAGCGCCATATCGTCCAGTCCAGATTCATATTTTCCGGAATTTCCACTTCAATAGACAGTTCTTCGGATGAAATACTGAAACCGGAAATTGAGGCCGACTGCTCAGAAAGTATGCGTTGCTGTGAGTCGAGTTTGCGAGCCAGCGGTGGTTGCGGTATCCAGTAGGAAGGCAACGAGGCTTCTGTGGATTTAAGCGCCCAGCCACCAGACGGGCAGGACTCAATTCTGTTAATCCCATGGGCTACGAGGCGTAAAGGTCGCGTCTTGCCCAACGGCGTGCGTATGAAGCAGCAGGATGCGCCGCTGATGCCAGGAAAGCTGTCCAGGACAAGAGCGGCTTTTCCGGGCAAGTCACAGTGCATTCGTACAAACTGACTGGATTCCACTGCATGCCGGACCTCGGCATCGACAGGTGGTTCAAACAGGTCCTGGAGAGATAACAGTGTGTTGCCTGGGTGGCGTGTTTCGTGATCACTCATATTATCCAGTCCGTATCCGTTACTGATGGAAGCAGAACGGTACCGTGAATCTTTTTATTAAACCCGAACCTGTATTGAAGTCGTGAAGCCCTGAACGACCGCAGTACCATGAAGAGGAATCCTCTTGTAGTTGCCGGGATTGTCTGAAGTAAGCAATAGGTTGGTCCTGCCGCATCCTGCAGACGAAAAGGCAGGGAATCGGGTCGTATTATCCGGGCTATCGTTCTCATCAGGGAAGAGCCGGGTCCTGGCTTATAGATAGCCGGTAAACAGCCGGGAATTGTGATGCAATGCCAGGCATGCTCGTAGTTTCAGGTTCATACTCTCTGCAAGCTGGTGTGTCTGATTATGCCCTGAAAGCGCGAAAGAATTTGTGCCACCTGCTATTAGCAAGCGTGGGTTTGCCTCGTATGAGTATCGACTTCCCGTTGAGCCTGGAGGCATTTTTTATTGTGTTTTCGTCTGTAATCATAAGCACGGTTATGCTGTCTTCCTCCCTGGCTTCGATATCACGGATAAATTTCCCGGGGCATAGATTGTTCTCATAATAATCTATTACCCTGTGTCTCATCTCGGATACTTCCTGCTGTCCCATGTCAAGAACAGCTTCAATTTTCCTTACCAGATCCTTTCTGTCTCCAAAGACTATACAGTCCTCCATGTGCCTCAGCGTAGGAGTGAACCACTCCGGATAATTGATTACAGGAACCGCTCCAACCGCCATCGCTTCTATCACATTATGACACATGGGCATGCTATATCCCGGAGGGCAAATGAAAAAGTCGGTTTTCGACAGATCAGGCAACCAGTCTGCCGGGTCTATCCACAGTCTGCTGGTGTCTACTATTACACAACTCTTGATAAAGTCACCGTCAAACAGCCTTTTCAAGACAATCTCATTTTTCACATGAATGGTTTTGTCACCTAGCTGCTCCAGTATTGTTTCAATTACCTCCAGACGGGGCAACTTGGTATTCGGGTAGTGAATACGGTTCTTCGTGTAGCCACTGGTATCCCCGGAAAAGAAAATTCGCAGCTTTTTTTCATTTTTTCGCAATTTTTCCAGCCGCACCGGCAGGTCTGCTCCAGAAAGCAGGGGATGTACCGGATAAGGCATTATTAGCGGATCAGTTATCCTGTAGGTCGAGAATACGTCAAATTTTACCTGCATCTTCTTTTTCCACTTACGGTCAGAGCAGGATTTGTCTTCCCTGTCGTACAGAAAAAACATGTGACTGGAATCATCGGGGACGGTATCAATCAGTTGCAGATTGCCAATTGAGGGGACCAGCTGGCCGTATTTATCCAGTTCACCGAAATTTATGTTGTTAAACAGTTTTACCTGATATCCATTTGTCGTAAAGATGTTCAGTATGGAATATAGCAGTCTTCCCATTTCGCCCAGAATGGTCTTGCCTGTGAATCTGGCAAATACGACGTGCGGTTCTGGTTCTGTATTCATAAATATATCCCTGCTGAATTCTCCGGAATCCAGCTCATGGGGGAGACTGAACAAGAATAATACAATGGCGACGATTACCGCTTGACCAGGACGGAGAGGATGTCTTGTTGCCCGGGCGGAGAGGCGCCGACAGGATTACTCAGCTATTAAACTGTCATTAATCAAGCTCTCTTTATTGTAAACCAACTCCTTTCTGGTGTTGTAACTGTATACGTTTTTGCCTGAAGCCCTGACAATGGCATGGGCGGCGGCTGTTTTCCATTCCTTTGTTGGCCCCAGGCTGATATGCAGGGCGGCTTTTCCTTCTGCTACCAGGCATAATGCCGTGGCACTTCCAGTGAAAATCAATTTATAGTCCTGAATCTTTCTATCTATATAGTCTTTGATATCATTGGTAAGATCGCTGTCGCTTGACAGGACAACCATTTTGCCCTTGTCACTTGACGTCTCGGCCGGGGCGAGTATCTCCGGGCTTTCGTCGCCATTGATTTTGTAGCTTCCACTTGCACCCTTTGCATAGTAAACAGTATCTTCCAGTGGGTTGTAAACGACGCCCCAGACTGGTTTGCCACCCTCAATCAGGGCAATATTGACGGTAAAAGCGCCGTTATGATTAAGAAATTCCTCTGCTCCGTCAAGCGGGTCAATCAGCCATACATAGCTCCAGTTCATCCTTTCTGCATAAGGAATATCTGCACTTTCCGGTGAAATTACCGGAATCGATGGGTTCATTTTTTGCAGTCTATTAACAATAATCTTCTGCGATGCCCTTGTGGCCTTTTGCGCGCGATGATTGTGGTCCCGGTGTCCGTTCTTGCTGAGCATTGTAAACAGGCTGCCTGCTCCGGCATGAAACCAGCGTGCCAGACGGTTTTTCGAGTCCTTGTGCCTGCTGCGAGGATCTTTCTTGTAAATCCTCCTGGTTTCCTGTCCGGCCTGTTTTGCTATCGACACAATATCCTGGATATTCATCCATTGAATGGCAGACACATTTGTTACGGGAAACGGGATATCAGGTACGGGTTTGTTCAGAAAAGCACACAACTTTTCCCAATTGTCTCCTCCACAAATGTCCGTGACCAACAGATCCTGCGGCCTGTCCTTGAAATAGTCCATCACACCATTAACGAAACGGGTATATCCAGTCGCATATTTCTCGGGGTCAAACTCTAAACAGCCATACAGGTCAGTATGCAACTGGCAGGTTGCCTCGCTCTGCCTTGCCACCATACGTGTTGTGAACTGCTTTTTGCATGATTTAAGCCAGTCATCCATATCCCTGGTGGTCAGGATAAATTTCGAGCCCGGATATCTTGCATCAAGCTGCTGATAGAAGCTTGGTATGGGAGTGTCAGTGAACGCATCATTCGCGTCTATTTCATCGAGATTGATGGAAGACAAGTCTCCGGCGATATATCTGGTGATGCCAAGGTAATCCCTGGTTTTATATCCCAGGATTTCGAGTGCATGAGCCAGGCTGGTGGTCCCGGTTTTGGAAAGGCCTATGCAAAAGACTTTTGGTATATGCGGCTGCATCCGCTCTGTTCCTTTTATCAATGAGGGTCAGGGAAGGCTGTAGTCACCTGGATATCCAGCCCTGAATGTAACCCAGAAAATAGATCGCGTTCATTTCCAGTCGCAGGGATTGTTCCTTGCCATGTTTAAAGCGGTGCTGTAATGCCTTGCCTGTCGCGCGGGCCAGTTGGCCAAACAGGTATTTGGGTGGCAGACGCGTGCCGCTGCCACGTTTGCGCGAGCCCTCTGCCAGGCCCTGTCGGTAATGCAGCTCAAGGAAATAGCGCCGCCGCAGTTTGTCGACACGGATGCGATGGTTGATGATGGCACCGGGAACCCAGCGTACACTGAAGCCACTGGCAACAAGCCGACGGTAGAACTCGGTATCCTCACCGCCAGAGTTAATCTTGCCCTTGCGTCCGAGTTCTGCGTCGAATTCGCCGATCTCGGAGAATATGTCATTCCGTACGGCGAAGTTTCCTCCGTAGAAAGGGGTGGCCGGATCGCTTAGCCAGCATCCCTCACCGTGATCCAGGTGGCCGAGAAAACCCAACAGCTCGTCTTGCAGCCAGGAGGGACGTTCACCATGCTCGAACAGGACATCAATCCGTCCGCCAAGGGCATCCGGGGCATAGGTTAGCATATCGTGTTCATAAGCAGCGAGCCATTGCGGGTCAGGGGTCTCATCATCATCCACGAACAGCAGGTACTTGCCTCGCGCCTCGTTAAGTGCGCGGTTGCGGGCGTTGGACAGCCCGAGACGCTCTTCACGCACGATCCGTACCGCTACGCCGGGCGGCCACCAGCTGGTGTCTGCCAGTAACCCTGGTGTCTCATCTGTGCTGGCGTTATCCACGACCACGATCTCCCAGAGGCGGGAAGGTGATGTCAGTTTTCCGAGGTCGGCGAGGGTTCGCGGCAGCCGGTCGGCGTGATTGTGGGTGCACAGGGCGACGGTTATAAGAATGGGCTCCTGAATGTCGGTCACAGTCATCTTGTCAGTCACTCGATGTCAGAACCCCAGTTTGTCGGCAACGCGACCCCTGTAGTACCGGAACGTCTGCTGCCAGGAGCCGTCGTTACTGCCAAAGAAGATCTTGCGAGCGAGCATGGTGGGGGTATCAGTGCCGAAGACATCCAGGCGGCGGACCCGATAGCGGTCTACGCCGCGGCGGTTAAAGCCCGGCTGTGTGGAGAATGCCGCCTCGTAGCCGGCTGCACGGGTGGCATCAAGGACGTGTTCATTCAAGTGGCCGTATGGATAGGCCAGGTAACGTACCTGTTCGCCGAGCATGTCTTCCAGGTCCTTGCGTGAACCGGCAAGTTCTTCTGCCAGATTATCTTCCGACAGCGTAGTGAGATCGGGGTGCAAACGCGTGTGGGACTGGAATGTAAATCCCGTCTTACGCATGGCAGTGATATGTTCTCGCGTGAGCAGAGGGTAGGTGGCGCCACTCGGGTTCTCGGTTTTGCACCACTCGTCCTCTCTTCCGATCATCCTGCTGACAAGGAAAATCGTAGCCGGCCAGCCGAGCTCCTGCAGTACCGTTGCCGCATGTTCGTAAACACCCAGGAAGCCATCGTCAAAAGTGAGAAGAAAGCTGCCCTCGGGCAGTGCCTGCTCCTGTTCAAGCCAGGCGAAGAAGTCTGTCAGTGAACAGGCCCGCATGCCCAGTGCTGCCAAACGATACATGTGTTTGACGAACTGGTCCGGCGGTATGCAGTAGCGGCTTTCCCACTCGTTGTGTGTCGCGCCGATGCGGTGATACATAAGCACCGGAATGCGTTGTGCCATAGTAACCATTACCCGGTGCCTCGCGTTATACCGGCCAGATTAACGATCCCCTTGAACAGCCTGGAGGGCAACAGGGCAGGTAGCAGGTATTTGAGGTCCTTCGCATGCCAGGCGCGCCGTGCAAATGCTGCCCGGAATAACTTTTGGGCATTTACAAGGTCACGGCTCCAGTAGGTCCGGTAGGCTTCGTGGAGTAGTTGGCCGTCCACCAGTTGGTACAAGGCCTCGGACGACAGGTGCTTAACCATGTCTGGGTGATGCGTGATGAAATCACGCCTCACCTGAACGGCGTCCAGGACCTGCTTCCACCTGATGGTAGAGATCTGGCCTTGGCCGTGCCAGCGATAGTAGGCCATTACCTCGGGTACTCGTACGATATTGCTGGTGTGTGCCAGGACACGCAGCCAGAGATCGTAGTCCATGGAAGAAAAAAGCCGTTCAGAGAAGCCTTCCACCGCATCCAGCACTGACCGGCGAACCAGGGCCGCATGGATAGGCCAGGGACAACTCTTCAGGAATGCGGCCGCTGGATCCTCTGTCTCGTAGGCCGGCGGAATGTAGGGCTCCGGATTCAGCATGTGTTCCCCGACATTCTGCCAACCACAGTAGGTCAGGTCAGCCCCGTTTTCCTGTAGCGTGCCCAGAAGTTTTTCCAGGCAGTCTTCTCGCCACCAGTCGTCTGCGTCCAGGAAGGCGATGTAGTCACCGCGTGCATGGCTGAGGCC
>DAOVVG010000017.1 GCA_030632175.1 Gammaproteobacteria bacterium | reverse complement strand
TCAACAGCATGATTGCCTTTTCCGAGTCACTTACCTGCCGGCGCCGGGTGTTGTTGAATTATTTTGGCGAAGAGCTCGGGGAAGACTGCGGCAATTGTGATATCTGCGCTGATCCGCCTGAATGTTATGACGCGACGGTTGATGCACAGAAGGCGCTCTCCTGTGTCTACCGCGTTGGACAGCGTTTTGGTATGCGGCACGTCGTTGATGTTTTGCGAGGGGCGGACAACGAAAGGATACGGAATCTACGTCATAACGAACTAAGTACCTACGGCATTGGCAGCGACCATACGGATGCCGAATGGACCAGCCTGTTTCGCCAGTTGATACATCGTGGATACCTGGTGCAGGACATCGCCAGTTATTCCATACTCAAGCTGACGCCTGAGGCCCGTCCCCTGTTGAAAGGGGAGTCGCAGCTGGAACTGGCAAAGCCACGGTTACGGGAGCGAAACAAGAAGAAGCGGAAGCTGGTTGCTCCGGTCGAGGGGCGTGATGAGATACTGTTTGAATTATTGCGTGAGCTGCGAAAAGACCTGGCCAGGGAAGAGGGGATCGCACCCTACATGGTGTTTGGCGACGCGGCACTGACTCAAATGGCCATTCTGTCGCCATCAACCCGGGACGAGTTTCTGGATATAAACGGGGTTGGTGCGAAGAAACTGGAGAAATACGGCGATGTGTTTCTGAAGGAGATCACCGGCTACCGGGTTTAAGCCAGTTGCAAGTATGTGGTTTCCCTAATAGAGCGACTCTCTACTACTTGCTGGAGTGTGGCCGTCAATAGCGAAAAGGAAATTGCGACAAGGCGGCCTTCGGGGCGCCTTTTTTGTTTCCGGGAACGGCAAGTGTTGGCCGAACTGGGCTAAGGGGCTATTCTAATACGAGAATCTATTAAAAGACCGGAGGCGACCCAAACACGAAGTTCAGAATATTAATTGAATACCTGGAAAGAAGCTGAAACAGACGTTCGCTTTCAGCTGGCTTTCTGGGAAGCAAGCGGGTTATGTTCCCTGTCCAAGGACATTATTTAACACCTCTTGCTACACTATACGCAAGCCAGTCACCAGGGGAGCAACATATAATGGGCAATGGAGTCATTAACATCGTAATCGTGGTTCTGATATCTGTATGCATCATGATATATATCTTGTGGAAGAACTCGCGGAAAATGGACGAGGCCATCAAGCTGACTTCGCAGCAACGCAATCTCGTCAAGCAGGATGAGCGTGCACTTAAACTTTGCCGTGCAATACGTATCCTGAACCCGAATGTCACGGCAGGCGTTGACTATGTCATCAGGCAGGATCCCCCGGCGCAGGAACCGTATATCGCCGAATGGATGGCCGACACATCCCGGCCAACCGAGGAAGAAATCAACTCCGCCCTGCTGGAAATCTCGGATGTCCATCACGAGGATAAATATGCCGCCATGAGGCGGGCGGATTACCCGAGTGTAGAGGAACAACTGGACGCTGCGTACCAGGCGCGTCAGGGGAACGATGCCAAACAGCTCGAGGTAGACGAGAAAATTCTCCGTGTAAAGGAGCAATATCCAAAGGGGAACGGGTGTATTTAGTCCGGAATCAGGATCTGACACATTTTTTCAGTGATCATGTTGTCCCTGATCGTGTTTTGAGCCGTATTGCCGTGGATTAATAGCTGTAAATAAATGACCGTTTACAGCCCGGAGTTGCCGTTCCCCGGACACAGAAAACCCCGCTGTTGCGGGTCGGCGACTATCACTGACAGGGTGAGTTCCAGCCCTTTTCTGACCTGGAATCGCAGGATGGGTAAAGGCCGAAGGCCGTACCCATCACAAGACTCTAAAATCGACATGAAGGGTACGTCGTTGCCTCCTTTACCCATCCTGCATCAGCGCTTTTGTTTGGTGATGGATGGTAACTTTTAGTCGATGCCAGACCTTTCTATACTAAATGTCAGGCGATATTGTTAATCAGCAGCGCCCCTTTTTTGCCTGACCAGGTGGGCAGAAACCGGAACCGGAATTACCAGGCCGGGGCTTGCTTTTATAGTCAACTTTCCTGTGGCTACTGGTATGTCGTGATTCATCGTCTGTGTTAACCGCAGCGCCAATCGCTCCACCCAGGGCCCCGCCGACAATTGCACCATCGCGCCCGCCGACCTCATTACCTATTGCCGCGCCAGCAGCTCCACCGATGCCGCCACCAATTGCCGCATCCAGCGTGGAACTATCCGCATTCGCTTCAACAGCTATCAGTGTAAATACTAAAAGGAGATAACGTATATTCATAGTGACTGGTCCTGGATGAGTGGGTAGGTGCCTACTATTATCGCTACAATTACTGGATGTAATGTGACTGCCGTCACAATCTTTGGCATGTATGTGAATAAACAGTTCTGAAGCCGGAGGGCGATTTAGCCAACTTTTACTGCAAATCTGTGACGGATGACCACCCCCGGCGTGTTTCCGTTCACGGATATCTTGCAGTCAGCCGCCTAAGATAGAACCATCGAAACAGCAGGAAGTAACGGAGACGGACATGCACAAGTTATTTATTGGACTGATGGTGATTTTCTTCCTGGGCGACCCCAGCCTGCAAACATTGGCGTGGCTTGGCGAGATGAAGATATATATGGTTACTGCTGCTGTCGCGCTTGTTTCCATACCCTTTGTGATCTCTCAGCTCGACGGGTGATCCCGGGCACGGTGGCAGCCCGACACTGCCCGTGCATACACCCTGCGGCGGCCTTCGGGCCGCCGTTTTTATTTGGGTAGTGAACGGCAAAGTTTGGCCGGGGCTGTGTGAAAACAAAAATTGAATTATAATAGAAGTGGTCTGGACCCCGTCCAGAAAGCCGCTGGTCACTGGCTCTAAAACAGGTAATGAAAGTATTTTGAAATCAATGTATTATGAATGGTGCCGAGGAGAGGACTTGAACCTCCACGGGGTTACCCCCACTAGCACCTGAAGCTAGCGTGTCTACCAATTTCACCACCTCGGCGTGGCTAACGGATCGATTGATATCCGACCAGAGAGCCGCGCACTCTACCGCCTGATATATGTCTTGTCAATTTACACTGGCTGGCTGCACACTAGCGAAAAACCTATTACTTTTATCAAAAATACAGATCGGCCCGGCCCTGAGCCGGTGCCCGACAATGCAACACGTGGCCCTTGCCGGGTCGCGTCAACAACATCAGAGTTACTAATCAGTTTATGCAAAGAAAAAAGAACAGAAAACCCAAAACCTCAGGTCGGCGTGATCCGCACGCCAGCCGTGAGGCGACACGTTACGAACAACCCATTGCCAGCCGCGAGCTGATTCTTGAGGTAATTACCGAGGCTGACCGGCCGGTTAATCGCACTGACATGGAGGCGTTGCTCGATATCCATGACGAGGCGGGTGTGGAGGCGCTGCGGCGCCGTCTGAACGCCATGTTGAGGGACGGCCAGCTGGTGCGTAACCGGCGCAATTGTTATGCGCTGGCCGATCAGTTTGACCTGGTGCAGGGTCGGGTGATCGGGCACCAGGATGGTTTTGGATTCCTGGTCACAGACGACGAAGGCGATGACGTTTTCCTGTCGGCGCGGCAAATGCGCGCGTTATTTCACGGTGACCGGGTAATGGTGCGCATTACCGGGCTGGACCGTCGCGGTCGTCGTGAGGGCGACGTGGTCGAGGTGTTGAAACGCAATACCCACACTGTTGTCGGGCGTTTCTACAGCGAGAACGGCGTGCATTTCGTGACCCCGGACAACAAGCGCCTGCCAAATGACATCGCTGTACCACCCGGGGAATCGAAAGACGCCCGTCACGGCCAGATCGTGTCTGTTGAAATAATCCAGCAACCGGAGAAGCGTTCACCGCCAGTAGGACACGTGGTCGAGGTGCTGGGTGATCACATGGCGCCGGGAATGGAAATTGACATTGCCATACGCAGTCATGAAGTCCCGCAGGCATGGCCGCCTGCGGTTGAAAAGGAGATCAGTGGCTATAGTGAGCAGGTGCCGGCCAGTGCCAAGCGCGGCCGTGAAGATCTGCGTGAACTGCCGCTGGTGACCATTGACGGTATCGACGCGCGTGATTTTGATGATGCTGTTTACTGCGAGACTACCTCGGGTGGCTGGCGCCTGCTGGTGGCGATTGCAGATGTCTCGCACTATGTACACCCTGAAACTGCGCTTGATGCAGAAGCTATTGAGCGGGGTAATTCTGTGTATTTCCCGGAGCGGGTGATACCCATGTTGCCGGAGGTGCTGTCCAACGGTTTGTGTTCGCTGAACCCGGAAGTCGACCGCCTGTGCATGGGTTGCGAGATGCTTTTCAACAAGGACGGTAAAATGGTCCGTTCACGTTTCATGAATGGCCTGATGCGTTCGCACGCACGGCTTACCTATGACGAAGCTGCTGCGATCATGGTTGATGGCGACACGGAGGCACGTGAACGCCGCGAGGCGCTGGTGCCGCATCTTGAAGAGCTGTATCGCTTGTACAAGGCACTGCGAAAGAGGCGCAGCAAACGCGGTGCCATTGATTTTGAAACCACTGAAACCCGCATTGTGTTCGGCGCAGATCGCAAGATAGAAAAAATTGTGCCACTGGTACGCAATGATGCGCACAAGGTGATCGAAGAATGCATGATAGTGGCCAATGTTGCTGCAGCACGCTATTTGCAACGCCACAAGATGCCGGCACTCTATCGCGTGCATGCCACGCCTGCTGCAGACAAGGTCTCTGATCTGCAGGAATTCCTGAACGAGCTGGGGCTGGGGCTGCGCGGTGGCAACAAGCCTACCGCACGCGATTACTCGGCTGTGCTGGCGATGGCGCAGGGTCGGCCGGATGAGCACCTTATCAATACAGTGTTGCTGCGTTCCATGCCGCGTGCCGAATACACGCCGGACAATATCGGCCATTTCGGGCTGGCGCACGATGACTATACTCACTTTACCTCGCCAATTCGGCGCTATCCGGACCTGCTCGTGCACCGGGCTATTCGTCATCTGCTGGCCGGAAAGAAACCGAAGAGTTTTCACTATTCCATGGATAGAATGCACGATCTCGGTGAGCATTGTTCGGCAACGGAACGGCGCGCAGATGATGCTACGCGCGATGCTGTCGACTGGCTCAAGTGTGAATTCATGCTGGACAGGGTCGGTGAGACCTACGCGGGTATTATTACAAGCACAACCTCTTTCGGCCTGTTTGTCGAGTTGCAGGATATTTATGTAGAAGGCCTGGTACACGTCACGGCGCTCGGTAATGACTATTATCATTTTGACCCGACGCGTCACTGGCTGATGGGGGAACGCACCAACAAGATCTTTCGCCTCGGTGACCCGATCGAGGTCAAGGTGGTGCAGGTAAATCTCGATGATCGCAAGATTGATTTTGAGTTGAGTGACGGTCAGACGAACAAGCAGACAGGCAAGCGGTCGGGCAAGAAGACAGGCAAGAAGACAGGCAAGAAGACAGGCAAGCGGTCGGGCAAGAAGACTGGCAAGAAGAAAAAGAAGTCAGTGAATAAGTCGATTGACAAGCCGGCTGGCAAGACTAAAAGCAAGAAGCAGCGCAAGCGGCGGGGCAAGAAGACGGCATTGCGGAAAAAATCCCGATGAATGCCCGCAACACCTGCTGCAAGTAATACGGCGCGGACCCTAATGCCATGAAATCGGCCGAACAGGTTTACGGACTGCATGCAGTTGCCGCATTGCTTGAGAGTCGTCCTGCCACCATAAAAAAACTCATGGTCGCTGATGCAGCCGCTGACCGTCAGCTGGCGCCACTGCTCGAGCAGGCTGTTGCTGCCGGTATTTCAATTCAAAAGGTTACCCGCAGGGAACTGGACCAGCAGGCTCCCGGTGGTCGTCATCAGGGAATACTTGCGGTAGTTCGTGAATCATCCCGGGGCATGGGCGAGAAGCAATTGCCGGATTTCCTGGAGGCGTTAACCGAACCGGCTTTCCTGCTGGTGCTGGACGGGGTCCAGGATCCACACAACCTGGGGGCGTGCCTGCGGACTGCGGACGCTGCCGGTGTACATGCGGTGATCATGCCGCAAGATCGTGCCGTAGGTATTACACCGGTGGTGCATAAGGTGGCTTGTGGTGCGGTGGAGTCTGTACCGATATTCACGGTTACCAACCTCGCGCGTACCCTGCGCCAGCTGCGCGATGCCGGGATCTGGATTTACGGTGCCAGCGACGCGGCTGATGAAGAACTCTATGGCTGTGATTTGCAGGGGCCCATCGCCCTGGTGCTGGGCAGTGAGGGCAAGGGACTGCGACGCCTGACCCGGGAACATTGCGACCATCTGCTGGCGATTCCCATGGCAGGCCAGGTCGAAAGCCTGAATGTGTCGGTGGCGGCGGGTGTGCTGTTGTTCGAGGCGCGTCGCCAGCGGAACCTGTCAAAAGATTGATCGTATACTAATAAAAACAACATCTTGTAGGAGCGGACCTCGTCCGCGATTTGGTTTTAAATTCTGATCGCGGACGAGGTCCGCTCCTACAAGGGCTTTTATTGCATCTCTTGTTGCCCTCACGTAGAATGCGCGCTCTTCTAAGAGGCTGATAAACAGCTGAATAATTAACTCCTTGCCTGTTGTTAGAGACAGCAGGCTACTCATCCATAAGGAGAGATTTGATGAGACACTACGAAATTGTGTTTCTGGTCCACCCTGACCAGAGTGAACAGGTGAACGCCATGGTCGATCGTTATCGTGCATCGATCGAAGCTGATGGCGGCGCTATCCATCGACTGGAAGACTGGGGTCGACGCCAGCTTGCCTACCCGATCCAGAAGCTGCACAAGGCACATTATGTGCTGATGAATATCGAGTGCAGCACCAGTGTGCTGGAAGAGTTGAACAGTGCTTTTCGTTTTAACGATGCAGTCCTCAGAAGTGTGGTGATCTCCCGCAAGGAAGCTGTCACGGAAGCTTCGTTACTGGCCAAACGTCCGGAAGAAAAACGCGAACGGGAAACGTCCGATGATGCAGTTGAGACGTCTGCTGAGGTCGCCGCAGATGATGCCCCGGCTGTGGTTACAGACGAAGCCGCGCCGGAAGAACCTGTTCCTGCACCGGAAGAACCCGCTGCTGCACCGGAAAAACCCGCTGCTGCACCGGAAAAACCCGCTGCTGCACCGGAATAAGACTGGCTCAACAAATTTAGAGAGGATTCACCATGGCTCGTTACTATCGTCGTCGCAAGTTTTGCCGTTTTACGGCGGAAGGTACCAAAGAAATTGATTACAAGGATCTCGCCGTACTGAAACAATACGTTTCAGAGACCGGAAAGATTGTGCCAAGTCGCATTACCGGCACCAAGGCCAAATATCAGCGGCAACTGTCGACTGCTATCAAGCGCGCACGTTACCTGGCGCTGCTGCCTTACTGTGATGCGCACTAGCCGGGTACGGGTATAAAGAAAACAGTATAGTTTTCGCCGGCTATGAAGGCCCTGGCTGCTTATATTGTCAGCGGACGCTGGCAGGCCGTCCTGGTAGCTACACTCAGTGGTGCCCTGACGGTGCTGGCGCCACCATTCGGCAGTATGCTGAATTATCTGGCGGCAGCTGTGGTAGCGCTGGTTACCCTGCATATCGGTGCGTTGGCCGGCCTGCAGGTAATGGTGATAGCAACGGCCATCATGCTGTTGCTTTTCCAGTTGCTGGGTGAGCAGACCCTTGTGGCGCTGGTGTTGGTGTTGATGTTGTGGTTGCCTTGCTGGATGACGGCGACCGTTTTGCAGCGGACCAATAATATGGGGCAGGCGCTGAAAGCCGCCGCCCTGTTTGGGGCGTGTTTATTGCTGCTGGTGTTTGGCCTTTACGGTAACCCGGCAGCCTGGTGGCTGGAACAGTTGCAACAGGTTGAAGCAACGCTGGCCGAGGCCGGATTGTCTTTCCCGGCGTTGGCGGATGAACAACTGCTGCAGGAAGTATCTGCACTGATGACGGGCGTTGTATTTGCCTCGCTGGTTATTGGTGTAACAGCCAGTCTGCAGCTGGCGCGCTGGTGGCAATCAGTACTGGTTCACCCGGGTGCATTCCGGGACGAGTTTTACGAACTGCGGCTCGGCTTTACGAATGGGCTGGTAACACTGGCCATTATGCTGGTTGCACGATTTACGCAAGCCACGGTTAGTGAGTTTGCTTCACAGCTGGCCATGATTATGCTGGTACCTTATCTGCTGGTAGGGCTGGCCGTTATACACAGCCTGCTGCGGCGGGCAGGTCGGGGTGCCGGTTGGCTGGTGGCGGTTTATGTGCTGCTGGCAGTGGTGCCGCAAGCTACGCTGTTGCTTGCGGCTGGTGGTTTGCTGGATACCTGGATTGATTTTCGTCGCCGGCTGGCCCGGGACGAAGGCAGTACCGATTAATGAGACGAGTTAACAGTTAGAGGTTGTAACAATGGAAATTATCCTGCTGGAAAAAATAGCCAATCTGGGCAACATGGGCGAGAAGGTCAATGTGAAACCGGGTTATGGACGTAATTATCTGATTCCGCAAGGAAAGGCTGCGCCGGCAACTGCCGCGAACATAGCCGAGTATGAAGCGCGGCGTGCCGAGCTTGAGAAGGCGGCTGCCGAGGGGATGGCTGCTGCAGAAGTTCGCCGTGATGCGTTGATTGACAAGGTTATTACCATAACATCAAAGGCCGGTGAGGAAGGTAAGCTGTTCGGTTCGATCGGTACTGCCGATATCGCACAGGTGCTCACCGAGCAGGGTGTGGCCGTTGAGCGCAACGAAGTGCGCCTGCCAGACGGGGCTTTCCGCATGGTTGGTGAGCATGACGTACAGTTGCAGCTGCACACTGATGTAAATGTTGCTATAAAACTGATTATTGAAGCCGAATAGTAAAAACAGCGCGCATTAATTCCTGCAAGCTGTTGTAGCAATAAAACATTACAGGCAGTCCTGCAAAGGCTGCCTGTATTTGTTTCTGAGGTTGTCACCCCGATGCATAAAGACAGCCCAATTACAATGATGTCTTTACCCTGCGTTTGTGATATTTATTACTGACCGTCGTGGGGGCGGTGGCGATCACAATCACCTCTTTACCAAGAAACCATACATGGCTGAGACGCTTCGTTCTGCAGATATAATTCACTCCGAGAGGGATGCACTTACGGATGCACTTAAGGTGCCGCCGCATTCGTTGCAAGCCGAACAGGCGGTGCTGGGCGGTCTCATGCTGGACAACAGCAGCTGGGATGTGGTCGCTGATCGTGTCAGCGAGGAAGATTTTTACCGCAGCAATCACCGCCTGATTTTTCACGCCATCGTTGAGCTGGCGGAGAAGAACGATCCGCTGGATGCTGTTACCCTTTCCGAATGGCTGGATCATAATGGCCTGCTGGCCGAAGTTGGCGGTCTGGCCGCATTGGGCACGCTGGCGCAAAACACACCCAGTGCAGCGAACATCAAGGCCTACGCCGACATTGTGCGAGACAAGTCGGTGGCACGGCAGCTGGTTTCGGTTGGCAACAAGATCGCCGGCACTGCGCTGGAGTCCGAGGGCCGGGAGACAGCCGAGCTGTTGAATGATGCCGAGAAGCTGGTGTTCGATATTGCCGAGCAGGGTAACCGTGGCAAGCGCGGCTTCAAGAGTATTCGTACACTGCTTACTGCTGCCGTAGACCGCATTGACATGCTGTCACAACAGGACAACCCGCTGACCGGTGTGTCTACCGGGTTCTCCGACCTTGATGACATGACGGCTGGTCTGCAGCCTTCCGATCTGATTATCGTTGCCGGGCGTCCCTCCATGGGTAAAACCACACTGGCGGTCAACTTTGCCGAGAATGCGGCCATTAAGAACCAGGTGCCAGTCGCCATCTTCAGTATGGAAATGCCCGGTGAATCGCTGGCCCTGCGCATGATGTCTTCACTGGGACACATTGATCAGCACAAGATACGAACCGGCAAGCTTGACGATGATGATTGGCCGCGGCTGACTTCTGCGGTCAGCCTGCTGGATACCGCACCGATTTTTATTGACGATACGCCGGCACTGTCGCCAATGGAGTTGCGCGCACGTGCCCGGCGGCTGAAGCGGGAACATAACATCGGCATGGTCGTGATCGATTACCTGCAGTTGATGCAGATCGGCAATACCCGTGAAAACCGCACCACGGAAATATCCGAGATATCGCGTAACCTCAAAGCGTTGGCCAAGGAGCTGGAAGTTCCGGTGATCGCGCTTTCGCAGCTGAACCGGAGTCTTGAACAGCGCTCGGACCGGCGGCCTGTCATGTCGGACCTGCGTGAATCAGGCGCCATCGAGCAGGATGCAGACGTCATCATGTTTATCTACCGCGATGAAGTGTATAACGAGGACAGTCCACAGAAGGGGCTGGCCGAGATCATCATTGGTAAACAGCGTAATGGTCCGATCGGGACCCGGCTGCTGACTTTCAGGGGACAATTCACGCGGTTTGAAAATTACGCAGCTGACAGCCAGTACAGCGGCGGTGAATTTGGATGACCCGACCTGCCCGGGCACGTATCAACCTGCAGGCCCTGCAACATAACTTTTCCCGCGTTCAGCAAGCTGCTCCACACAGTAAAATCATGGCCATTATCAAGGCCAATGCCTACGGCCACGGCCTGGTCAGGGTGGCGCAGGCCCTGCCGGATGCCGATGCCTTTGGCGTGGCCTGCGTGGATGAGGCCATCTCCCTGCGAGAAGCCGGTTTCGACCGACGTATCGTGCTGCTGGAAGGGCTGTTTACCGCCGAGGATGTCGGGCTGGTTAACGGCTACCAGCTCGATGTTGTTATTCATCACGAGAGTCAGCTGGCGTTGCTGGAGCAGGGCAGTCTGCTGCGGCCACTGGATGTCTGGGTGAAACTCGATACCGGTATGCACCGACTTGGCTTTTCACCCGGGAGCGTCAACGCGGTAACCGCGCGTCTGCGAGATATTCCGCAGCTTGCGAATATTCGTTACATGTCGCATTTTCCCTGCGCTGATGATCTCGACAATAGCTCGACGCCCAGCCAGCGGCAGGTGTTTCTGGATGCGGTCGCGACAACTGCTGGCGAACAGACGCTGGCCAATTCTGCGGCCATACTTGGCTGGCCGGACACGCATCTGGACTGGGTTCGCCCCGGCATTATGTTGTATGGCGGTTCACCACTGGCAGGCCGCAGTGCAGCGTCGCTGGATCTGCAACCGGTGATGACGCTCGGCACCCGCTTGATCGCTGTGAATGCGCGTCGTGCGGGTGATGCTATTGGCTATGGCGGGGACTGGGTCTGTCCGGCTGATAGGCTGATCGGCGTGGCGGCGATTGGCTACGGTGACGGTTATCCACGTCACGCCCCGAGTGGTACAACAGTGCTGGTCAACGGCAAAACGGCCGCACTCGCCGGACGCGTCTCCATGGATATGATATGTATTGATCTGAGCGACCATGCCAATGCAAATGTTGGTGATGAGGTGATTTTGTGGGGTGAAGGTCTGCCGGTTGACGAGGTGGCAGCAGCTGCCGGTAGTATTTCCTATGAATTGCTCTGTGGTGTCGGCTCACGGGTACAGCTCGAATACATCTGAACGCCAGGCGTCCGCTCCGGGTGCTTTCCTGCCGGTAGCTATCCGGTTACCCTATGTACCACTCATGGCGAAGACAAAGACAGTCTATATTTGCAGCGCTTGCGGTGCCCAGGTCCCGCAATGGGCCGGGCGGTGCGGTGAATGCGGCGGCTGGAATACCCTGTCTGAAGGGATACCGGCAGCCACGTCTGCCAGTTCACGTTTTGGCGGCTACAGCGGTGGCGCTGCCGGCAGTGTGACGCGCCTGTCAGCGATCCAGACAGATGTGCAGCGGCGCACCTCTGTGGGCATGGAAGAGCTTGACCGGGTGCTGGGTGGCGGTCTTGTGACGGGTTCCGTTGTCCTGATCGGTGGAGATCCCGGTATCGGTAAATCCACCTTGTTACTGCAGGTGCTGGCGACACTGTCTGGCGAGCTGTCTTCGCTGTATGTCACCGGTGAGGAGTCGCCGGAGCAGATTTCCATGCGTGCCGGACGACTCGGTATTGATGGAGACGCCATCCGCCTGTATTCGGAAACATCGGTGGAGCGCATTATCGCAACCGCCGGCAAGGAACAGCCGCAGGTTATGGTGCTGGATTCCATTCAGACGCTGTACACGGAATTATTGCAATCCGCACCGGGTTCGGTAGCACAGGTCAGGGAGAGCGCCGCCCAGCTGGTGCGCTTTGCCAAACAGTCAGGCATTGCCATGTTTCTGGTGGGCCATGTCACCAAGGAGGGCCAGCTGGCGGGGCCCCGCGTACTGGAACACATGGTCGACACGGTGCTGTATTTTGAAGGCGACCCCGGTGATCGTTATCGTATTCTGCGTGCCATAAAGAACCGCTTTGGTGCCGTGAATGAACTGGGCGTATTTGCCATGACAGGGTCAGGCTTGAAGGAAGTGACGAACCCTTCGGCTATTTTTCTCTCGCGGCATGAGGAAGCCGTGCCGGGTAGCGTGGTGATGGTGACATGGGAAGGTACGCGTCCACTGCTGGTGGAAGTGCAGGCGCTGGTTGACCAGAGCCAGTTTGGGAATCCACGCCGGGTCACCCTTGGGCTGGATCAAAACCGGCTGTCCATGTTGCTGGCGGTGTTGCACCGTCATGGCGGACTGACCCTGGGTGATCAGGATGTGTTCGTTAATGTGGTTGGAGGTGTCCGTGTCAGCGAAACGGCGGCCGATCTGGCGGTGTTGCTGGCCGTTATGTCCAGCTTTCGTAACCGACCATTGCCGGCCGACCTGATAGTGTTTGGCGAGGTGGGTCTGTCCGGTGAATTACGGCCTGTCCCCAATGGTCAGGAACGTCTCAGCGAGGCGGCCAAGCATGGCTTCCACAAGGCGATCATTCCAATGGCCAACAAACCACGGCAGCCGATCAAGGGTCTGGACGTGACTGCGGTACACCGTCTGTCACAGGTGATCGATAAAATCAGCGAAGAATTTTGATAACCCGATATTCCGGACATGGGAATCGCGCACGCGATGCGCTCCTACACCAATAGATGCACCGTAGGAGCGGATTTCATCCGCGATCATGCTCGGTGGCTAAATTGATCGCGCACGCGGTGCGCTCCTGTACAAAATAGATGCACTTGTAGGAGCGGATCATATCCGCGATCGGCTCCGTGGTCAGCAACGCAGTGCAGTGTTACATCTGCCACACGGCATGCTATTAACGTTAGTCTTCTTTTTCCTCAGCTTTCTCCAGTTCCAGCGACAGCGAATTAATACAATATCGCTGTCCGGTCGGCGCCGGACCATCCTCAAACACATGTCCAAGGTGAGCATCGCAGTTTGCACACAGCACTTCCACGCGCGTCATGCCATGGGTCATGTCGCTTTCTGTACGGATGTTTTCATTGTTGCCCGGACGTACAAAACTGGGCCAGCCGCTGCCGGAATCAAACTTGTCATCCGAGTGAAACAGTACGTTTGAACAGCAGATGCAACGGTAGACGCCTGTGTCCTTGCAATCATTGTAGATGCCCGTGAATGGACGCTCGGTACCCTTGCGCCTGGCCACCTGGTATTGTTCCGGCGTTAGCTGTGCGCGCCACTCTTCATCAGTTTTACTGGTCATGTTTCTTCCTGCTGCCTGTGTCAGTGCCTGTGTAAATGCGCGCTGCACCCTGTTCCAGTTTTTCCAGAAACTCGGTCGCTGTTGCGACGCCGATTTCGGCTTCTGCACGTGCTTGCAGATCCTCGTTGTCATGCGCCTCTTTCTCGGCCCAGTGGAGAAATTCGGTAACGGCCGTAATTTGTTCATTGACCGGTAATGATTTCAGGTAGTCGCTGGGTCGTGCCTTGACGCGGTTGCCTTCCACGACTTCGAGATTAAACAGGAGCTTCATTCAGGCGTTTCCTTTGTTGCCGCTTTTGGCTTGTTTTCCAGTGCGGGATGTATGCGCACGGTCTTGACCATATTCTCCCTGATTTGCACGATATCCACCGGGTGATTGTCCAGCAGCAGACTGGTACCGGTTTCCGGGATCATTTCCATGTACTCGGTGATCAGGCCGTTAAGCGTTTTTGGCCCGTCGGTGTCCAGAGACATCTGCAGTGTGCTGTTCAGATTGCGAATATTGATTGAGCCATCGACCAGCCAGGTGCCATCCGGTTGCAGCTGAATGTCTTCAATGTGTGCGGTGGGGTCAGAGGTGAATTCACCAACGATTTCTTCCAGGATGTCTTCCAGCGTCACCAGACCCTGGATATCACCGTACTCGTTCACGGCAAAGCCGATACGGCGATGTTCGCGCTGGAAATTCAGCAATTGCCGGTTCAGGGAGGTGTTCTCGGGAATGAAATAGGGCTGGCGGGCAATACGTTGCAATGCCTCGGGGTCAAGCTGGTCCCGGTACAGCAGGGGCAGAACATCACGCATGTGCAGCGTGCCGATCACATTATCGATGCTTTCGCGGTACAGCGGCAGGCGTGTGTACTGGCTATCTGAAAGCAATTTGCGGGTCGTTTCCCAGTTATCCTCGGTGTCGATGCCGGTGACCTCGTTGCGTGGCACCATGATGTCTTCCACGGTGACCTTTTCGAGGTCCATCAGGTTCAGCAGCATGGACTGATGGCGTTTCGGGATCATGGCGCCGGCCTCGATGACAACCGTGCGTAATTCCTCGTTGGTGAGTGCATGCGATGGCTGGTCTTCCGGTGACACACCCAGCAGTTTCAGCAGACTGTTGGCGATGGCGTTCACAACCCAGACAAACGGGTATAACAGTTTCAGCAGTGGTGTGTAGATAATGGCGGCCGGGTAGGCAATGCCCTCGGGATGCAGGGCGGCCAGTGTTTTCGGTGTAACCTCCGCGAATAGCAGGATGACAAGCGTCAACAGCATACCGGCAGCGAACACCGGGCCGGTGTCGTTATAGATGCGCAGGGTGATCAGCGTCATCAGAATCGATGCCAGCACGTTAACGAAGTTGTTGCCGAGCAGTATCAGGCCGATCAGGCGATCCTGGCGTTGCAGCAATTTTTGTACGCGCATCGCGCCGGGGTGCTGCTTGTCCGCAAGATGACGCAGACGATAACGGTTGAGCGTCATCAGCCCCGTCTCTGAGCCGGAAAAGAAGGCGGAAAGCAGTATCAGAAAAAACAGTGCTGCAAACAGCACGCTAAGGGGGGTGTCGTCCAAACGGGGACAGCCTCTTGTTGGTTAACGAAACAGTATTTTACAGAAAAACCGCTGCTGCTGTCAGTTGGCAACCAGCCGTGTGCTTTAACTGATTGAATTAGCGGTAGCCTGGCGCGCGTCGGCGCTCAGCCTGCCGGGTTGGCAAGCACCAGTTCCAGTACGAATTTGCTGCCGAAATAGGCAAGCATCAGGAAGATAAAACCGCCGATGGTCCAGCGAATGGCTGTCCGGCCACGCCAGCCGAAACGCCACCGGCCCCACAGCAGGATGGCAAACACGCACCAGGCAATAATGGAAAGCGTGGTTTTGTGCACCAGGTGCTGGGCAAAGATGTCCTCGAGAAACAGTCCGCCCGTGACCAGCGCCAGCGTCAGTAGCGCGAAACCGGTGGCGATCATCTGGAACAGCAGGGATTCCATGGTTTGCAGTGGCGGCAGTGCCCGGATGAATCCGCCCGGGCTGCGATTACGCAGGTGTCTGTCCTGAACGGCAAGCAGAATGGCTTGCAGCACGGCGAGTCCGAGGATGCTGTAGGCCAGCAGCGAGGTCAGAATATGGCTGATCAGCTGCCAGGAGCTGGCGCTGGTAATCAAATGCGGGGCAGGATAGAGCAATGTCAGTCCGATGCTGATAGCCGCCACCGGGAACACGGCAATGCCCAGATTTTCCACCGGTTCCACGAACATGGACAGCAGTAGCAGCAGGGAGGTTGTCATGGCGACCAGTGAGGCCGCATGGAAAATGCCCAGATTGAGTCCATCCGGTGTCAGTAACGAGGAATACAGCAGGCTGCCATGAATGATGACAGCTGCGAGCCCGATCATGCGTGTCTGGTTGCGCTGGCAGGCGGATTCGATACCGCGTACCAGCTGCACTGTCAGCAGGGCGCTGGCCAGTAAATACAGGATGATGGCGAGAAGTCCGGGTAGCATGGGCGGCATCATGACATAACTGCCGCGGGCATTGAAGTACTCAGCCAGATGATGTTAATCGCCTGGTCTTATATCCTGGCCTGCCGTTTTTTCTGATATTAGCCGTTATAATGGCCCGCCTGTGATGACACAAAGACCGGACCGGAGTCTCTAGACCATGTTTGACAATCTGACTGATCGACTCTCGAAAACCATCAAGAACCTGAGCGGCCAGGGGCGGCTGAGCGAGGCGAATATCAAGGACGCCTTGCGCGATGTGCGCATGGCGCTGCTGGAAGGCGATGTGGCGTTGCCGGTCGTCAAGGATTTCATTGAACGTGTGCGTGAGCGTGCCACGGGACAGGAGGTGACCAGGAGCCTGTCGCCGGGGCAGATGCTGGTCAAGGTGGTCAATGACGAACTCGTCCACATGATGGGGGATGTCAATGATGAGCTGAACCTGAATGTACAGCCTCCGGCCGTGATTTTGATGGCAGGGTTGCAGGGCTCGGGCAAGACCACCAGTACCGCCAAGCTGGCGCGCATGTTGAAAGAGCGGCACAAGAAAAGCGTGCTGGTGGCCAGTTGTGACATTTACCGGCCGGCAGCAATTGAACAGCTTCAGACGTTGGCGGGCGAGGTTGAGGCAGAGTTTTTTCCCAGTAGTACCGATCAGGACCCTGTCAGGATCGCCAGCGATGCCATTGCTCATGCACACAAACATCACCTGGATGTGGTGATCATTGATACTGCCGGTCGTTTGCATATCGATGACGAAATGATGAGCGAAATCCGCCGCCTGCATGAGGCAGTCCAGCCGGTGGAAACCCTGTTTGTGGTTGACAGTATGACTGGCCAGGATGCGGCGAATACAGCGCGTAGCTTCAACGATGTGCTGCCACTGACGGGTGTTATCCTCACCAAGACAGACGGTGATGCCCGTGGTGGTGCCGCCCTGTCGATCCGGGCGATTACCGGAAAGCCGATCAAATTTATCGGCGTTGGCGAGAAGACTGCGGCTCTGGAACCTTTTCACCCGGACAGGGTTGCCTCACGCATACTGGGTATGGGCGATGTGCTCAGCCTGGTGGAGGAGGCTGAGCAGAAAGTTGACAAGGAGCAGGTCGCCAAACTTGCCAGCAAGATATCAAAGGGCAAGGGCTTTGATATGAATGATTTCCGTGACCAGCTTGACCAGATGCTGAACATGGGTGGTCTGGCCGGGATGATGGACAAGCTACCCGGCATGGGTAATATGCCCAAGAACGCCATGATGGATGATAGCCAGGTGCACCACATGAAGGCGATCATTAATTCCATGACGCCGCAGGAGCGCAGTTTTCCGGCAATTATCAAGGGTTCGCGACGGCGGCGTCTTGCGGCCGGTTCCGGCACCCAGGTGCAGGATGTCAATCGACTGTTAAAACAGCACCTGCAAATGCAGAAGATGATGAAGAAAATGTCCAAGGGCGGTATGGGCAAGATGATGCGCGGCATGAAAGGCCTGAAAGGAATGGGCGGGCAGGGCTTTCCGTTCTGACGGCGCAGTATTTTTTCGGGCGAAAAAAAACGGTGGCCTTGGCCACCGTCTAACTAACTGCGCTAATTGGTTACTTCACAATCTTTGTATTGTTGTGTTATTGCAAACCGCCGATGCGCAAAGCTTTTTATTGTAGATATGCAATGAGCTCTTGTTCTTGTATATGCAGGTAAACCCTCCACCGACTATTTTTTCTGTTTCTTCTGTGCTCGACTGGTTATGTAGCAATCGCCGTGCCATTTGTAAAAACATCAATATTTAAAATAACTTATGAGCTGCCTGGGGGTCTGACCACTGAGGGCGCCAGGTTGAATGTAAAAGATGCCGACTATCACCGGTGTCGGTCAAAAGCTGTAAAAAATGTAATAAGTTTATGTAAAACATTAGCATAGATGTCCTGTTGGGCTGTCGGTGGCTTCATTACCACGCTGTAACAAATGTCGACAACGTTCTCAAGACGTGCCACGCGGGCACCTGTTTCAGATTCAATATTGTTTAATTGTCTGTAAGCCCTTCACATTCTCGGGAAATCACGTAAAATTGCGCGGTTTTCAAGGGTAGCTGCCGGGTGCATTCCGGACAGCACATTTTTTAGCAAAGTAACTTTTTAGGATAGAGACTCTTATGGTGACGATCAGAATGTCACGTGGTGGCGCGAAGAAGCGCCCCTTCTACCACATCGTGGTAACCGATAGCCGTAACCGCAGGGACGGTAGATATATCGAACGTATCGGTTTTTTTAACCCGGTTGCAACCGGTGGCGAAGAACGCCTTCGCCTGGATACCGAGCGTGCAGATCACTGGGCAGCCAAGGGCGCACAGATTTCTCCGCGCGTAGCCCAGTTGTTGAAGGTTTACCGGGCGCAATAATTTTTACCTGCCGGTCGATGGCGGGTCCGGGAGTGAAACGTGGGCGTCGGTGAACAGCTGGATGACCAGCTGCTGGTCATGGGACGTCTGGCAGCACCCTTTGGTGTAAAGGGCTGGTTACGTGTTACGCCGTACACGGAACTGCCGGAAAACCTGTTGCATTATTCGCCCTGGTACCTTTACAGGCAGGATAAATGGCAGGCAGTAGAGGTTGTTTCCGGACGCTTGCACGGTAAGGGTCTGGTGGTGCAGCTCAAGGGTTGCGCCGACCGGGATGACGCGGCGGCATTGACAGGCACTGATATCGGGATCTACCGAAGTCAGTTGCCACCTGCTGATGCAGATGAGTTTTACTGGAGTGACCTGGTTGGCATGCAGGTCATAACACAGGGCGGCAAGGTGCTCGGGCAGCTTGATTATTTGTTCGAAACCGGTGCGAATGATGTCATGGTCGTCAAGGGAGAGCAGGAATACCTGGTTCCCTATGTAGAAGGGCAGGTAGTGCAGTCAGTTGATCTGGAAGCCCGTGTCATCAGGGTTGACTGGGATCCTGACTTTTAGTGGCATAGCGCTATGCGTATAGATGTTATTACCCTGTTCCCGGAAATGGTCAGGGAATGTGCCAGCCACGGTATTCAGGGGCGAGCCATTAAGAATGGCCTGCTTGAGCTGCAGACCTGGAATCCGCGGGACTATACCGAGGACAAGCACCGCGGTGTCGATGACCGGCCCTACGGCGGCGGTCCCGGCATGGTGATGCAGGTGCAGCCCTTGCGTGCGACGATACAGGCCGCCAGGGCAATAGCGAACGCGGCGCCGGTGATTTACCTGTCACCACAGGGTACGAGGTTTGACCAGCGCAAGGCGCAACAACTGGCCGGGCTGGAGCGTATGATCCTGGTGGCGGGGCGTTATGAAGGAGTCGATGAACGCTTCATCGATCTGGAAGTCGACGAAGAGCTGTCGGCGGGTGATTACGTGCTCAGTGGCGGTGAGCTGCCGGCATTGATAGTCATGGATGCGGTAACGCGCCTGTTACCCGGTGCGTTGGGTGATGCGGATTCCGCGCAGGAGGACTCCTTTATGGATGGCCTGCTGGACTATCCGCACTATACGCGGCCTGAAGAGATTGATGGCTTGCAGGTGCCGGCTGAACTGATTGGCGGCAACCATGCGGACATCCGGCGCTGGCGTGCCAAGCAGGCGCTGGGACGGACCTGGCAGCGCCGGCCGGATTTACTGGAAATGCTGCAGCTGAATGATGAGCAGCAACTATTATTGAACGAGTTTATTAACGAATACGAGTCGGGTAATTGAGTGATCAATAGCCCTTTTTTGAACACAGAGGATCAGTCATGAGCAACATAATCGAACAGCTTGAACAGGAACAGATGAGAACGGACATTCCGGACTTCAGCCCTGGTGATACGGTTACCGTACAGGTGAAGGTCACGGAAGGTAGCCGTGAACGTTTGCAGGCGTTTGAAGGTGTTGTGATTGCCAAGCGCAAGCGTGGCCTGAATTCTGCCTTTACCGTCCGCAAGATTTCTCATGGCGAAGGAGTAGAGCGTGTTTTTCAGACACACAGCCCGTCAATCGGCTCTGTCAAGGTGAAGCGCAAGGGAGCGGTACGCCGCGCCAAGCTTTACTACCTGCGTGAACTGTCCGGCAAGTCCGCACG
>DAOVVG010000176.1 GCA_030632175.1 Gammaproteobacteria bacterium | reverse complement strand
TCCATGAACAGGATCCAGACCGCGCCCTGATCCGTGCCCCCGGCATCATCCCCGGGGGCTCCGACCGCCAGATCCGTGAGCTCGCTGTTATCGAGATCACCAATGCCGCTGATCGCGGCACCGAAGTGATCGTCAGCGTCCAGGTTGCCGCCAAATCCCCCGGCATTGCTGGACACCCTCTGCCAGCCATCAACCTTGCCATCCGCTTTCATCATCAGGATCCAGACCGCGCCAGCATTGTCAGAGCCGCCATCATCATTCGGGGCACCTACCGCCAGATCCGGGACGCCGTCGCCGTTCATGTCCCCGATATCGGCAACCGCACTACCAAAACGGTCATCGTCATCGAGATTCCCTTCAAAGTCGCCGGCATTGTTCGCTATCTTCTGCTCCTGCTGAACCTTGCCCTCGGCATCGAGAAACAATATCCACACCCCCCCCCGATCCGCGCCACCCTTGTCATCTCCGGGCACCCCGACAGCCAGGTCCGGGACCCCGTTATTGTCAAGATCACCAATGCCGGTGATTGCAGCACCGAAGTTATCGTCAGCATCCAGGCTGCCACCAAATCCCCCGGCATTGTTGGACACCTTCTGCCACGCATCAACCCTGCCATCCACATTCATCATCAGGATCCAGACCGCGCCAGCATTGTTAGAGCCACTATCATCATTCGGGGCGCCTACTGCCAGATCCGGGATACCGTCGCCATTGACGTCCCCGATATCGGCAACCGCGCTACCAAAACGGTCACCGTCATTGAGATTCCCTTCAAAGCCGCCGGCATTGTCCGCTATCTTCTGCTCCTGCCGGACCTTGCCCTCGGCATCGAGAAACAATATCCACACACCGCCCCGGTCCGCACCACCCTTATCATCTCCGGGCACCCCGGCAGCCAGGTCAAAAGCACCATCGCTGTTGAGATCACCGATACCTGCAAGCGCACTGCCAAACAGATCACCATCATTGAGGCTCCCCCCAAAACTGCCTGCATTGCTGGAGATCTTCTGTTGCTGATCCACCCGCCCATCGCTGTCCATGAACAGGATCCAGACGGCGCCCCTGTCGCTGCCACCGTCGTCATTAAAGGGGGTGCCAACGGCCAGGTCCCTGACACCGTCAGCTTCCAGGTCGCCGGGTTCTGCAATGGCACTGCCGAACTGGTCCCCGTTTTCGAGATTTCCATTAAAGCCGCCACTGTCTGCGGAGATCTTCTGTTCACTGCCTACCTGAACCTCGATACCCGTAGCCCCGCCTGACGAATTCTTGTTTTTGGAATCGTCGTCCGTGCTGCACCGAAAACCACTGGAGCCTGTCAGCAACAGGCTGGATACAAATATCAGGGCATAGGCGTAACGTTTGTTAAAGTGCATTGTTGGACCTGAAGACGGCTGCAAAAAATCTATCGGATATCAGTGTCTACATGCTACATCCTGGCGACGATTTTTGCATATTCGGACATCATCCAGATATCCGGGCCGGTTCCTGCCAGCGGTGCTAAATATTCCTGAAATTAGAACGGACTAACTGTATTGGGCCGTTTCAGGAAGTTTATCTGCTGCTAATATTAATGTTCACTGTACTTCCATTTCCACCGCCGAACCCGGAAGTTCCCCGGGTAAGCGGCTGATTAAGATGTCCACCGTTCGTGGGTAAGATCATCCGCACTCACACCCTGGTCGCCAGACAACGGATAAGGTTTACTTTGATGCGCCGTCCCTACCCGGAGCAGCTAAAATAAAACGGGCAGGATTCCACTTATAGAACCGGGTATGACTACACCGGAACCACCTCCATTAAAAACAGGAGCAGCTTATGCACATCAGGATATCTATTTTGTTTTCAGCAGTTCTCATGATTGCGACGGGGACAGGTAGTTTGGCGCAAGATGCTATCAGTGATGATGGCGCCAAGGAGCAGTCACCGGTATGTTTGACTCATAGGATAAGCGATGCAACAGGAGATTGCCGGGCCGCATTCATGCAAGCTTTTAGCACACTGTCACAGAAATGCGGAAACGGCACCAGGACACTAAACGAGGTAAGTATCCGTTATGTGAATGAATATATATCCGCGTGCGGTTGCTCAAGTGAATGCCGGCAGTAAATTTACTCATCGACGGCACTTTCCTCGCTTAAACCTCCGGGCAGGAATGAAAAGCAGACATGCTTCGCCATGACGCAGACTCTTCAGATTCAAGGGCGTTTAGTCTTCTTATACTCGTGCGAGGTGCGTTGCACCGGGGGCTATTATTGAAATGGCCGTTTTATTTTTTCAACAGGCCGTTTCTCCAGCGCCCACTGATGCATGGAGCCGTCATAAAGTCTTACGTTCGGGTTCCCCATCAATTCGTGGAAAACAAACCAGCTTGTGGATGCAAACTGCCCGCTGTTGCAGTAGGTAATAATGTTTGCCCTGCTATTGATAGCAAGCGCATCTGCCATTTGTCGCAACTCTTCAGGGTCAGAAAAATATGCCGGCGCTCCCGCACTCGAGAATAATTCATTAGGAAAAACTTTAGCGTTCGGAATATGGCCTTTTTTTAGTACATAGGGCCGTTTAACAGCTCCCAGGTAAAAGCCAAGACTTCTCGTGTCCACCAGCTCGGTATTTTTGTCTGTTATTGCCCTTGCAACATCATCACTGTTTGCCAGCAGTGATGTGCGTTCTTCACGAGCCACCCAGTTCCCCGGTTGCGGCTTGCTCGTTTCGATGCTCGCAGGCTTTTGTTCCAGCAACCACGACGCCATACCGCCATCAAGTATGGCGACATTATCATGACCGAAATATTTTGCCTGCCAGTACAAGCGCGTTGTCATGGTTACATCGCCATTACCGGTCCCCTGGCTTGTTATCACAACAGCATCATCGTTATTCACACCCCAGGATTGCATCAACTCTTCAAACTCGGCTTTTTCCGGAGCCATGTACCTTACGTTGCGGTCATCGATTTCCCTGCTGGTCTGAATGTTGAGAAAATCAACCAGCACGGCACCGGGTATGTGTGCACCTGGACGATGCAGCCTGAGATCGCCGGTAAACCGCTTTCTGACCAGCACGGCCTTACGTGTAAAGCTTTCGATATCTTCACGTACATCCAGAATTCTGACCTCATCCAGGTGCTGTTCCAGCCAGTCGGTATCGACAAGAGGCCCGGGTACCTGGAGTGCTGGTGCGCCATGGCTTGCTGTCAGGCATACCAGCACCAGTAATGCGTTTATATACTGTTGCACACCGGGTTCCTTGCTGCATGCCTGCCTGGCTCAGCATCGGCGCAGGCGTTCTGTAGAAGATGTTTTTCAAGCATGGATTGCAGATCGATTGATTGTGTCGCGAGGGTGTAAATATCACGATCATCCAGTGCCTCGATCTTGCTACGGCCTTTCAGCTTGAGTTGTATCTGTTCATCTCTCCTGATCAGTAAACCATTCAGGGTGTCATGATAAAGCTGCAGCAACGCGACCAGCCACCTGCCAGTCAGACTCTCTTCCCCGGTATCAGCGGCAGCTGTTTTCAGTTGAGAAAGCAATCTGTCCCGCTCCAGCCACGGGCCATCCGTCACCCAGCGATTAACCGTGAACCATTGCAGTGGCTGGCCCTCGGCATCGATGCTCAATCCTGCAACATGTGCCCATGCCTGGTTGTCGATAGCAGTGAATATATGAAAGTGGCCATGTTCTTTTTGGTGCATCGACGTGGCTTCATGACAGTGGTAGAAGGCGCGCCATCTATCTGCAGCAAATAGCAGTCCGGTTTCAGGGTAGCGGCGCCCGGTTTCCAGGTGACCAATATTACCCAGCAGCTCCAGGACAACATTGGTTTTCTGCGCCGCCATTTCCTGCAGAATAGCCAGCAGTCTCAGGGACCAGTATGAGTTGTGTGCAGTAGGGTTATGCATGCGTACAGATATTACAGGGAGCAGGGAGAGCTCCGCCTGCCACGCGCGACAGATTTGCCGCAATCCACGTTGTTTTCGTCGGGCAACTCTTCACCCTCATCGATGATGATGACAGCCTCCTGGCTGGCCAGCTGCTGTTCGGGTTCGGGCAGCCGCTGCCGGGTGTGGTCGATTGCAACGGCAATGGCTGCGGCACTGATGGCTGTTCCGATGATCATGCGGGTCTGGTTTCGTTTCATTGCTGCACTCCCATGGGTTTGTCGACCTTCAGCCAGACGCGCAGGTGCACGCCTGCAATACCACCGCAAAACCCGGCAACCATCCACAACCATCCATGCAGGCTGCCGCTGGTGATACCCCCGACAAGGGCACCGATATTACAGCCAAAACCAAGCCGGGCTCCATAACCCAGTAACAGCCCGCCCGTGACGGCAGTGAATACACGTGTCCGTGTCAGCTTCATTGCGGGGGCAAACTTGCCCGCCAGCGCGGCCGCCAGCATGGCCCCCAGGATAATGCCGAAATCCATCACCGAGGTCGTATCTTCAAGTACGCTGCTGTTGAGTGATTGCCCGGGATAGCCGCTGCCCCAGTACACCCAGCTGCCCGGGTCTCCGCCTACAGCAGCCCATATTTTTGCGCCCCACAGACCGAACGCATAAGTAATGCTCCATGGATAGCCCGCCACGATGAGCGTTGCAAGATTTAATACGGCCAGTCCAATCACGCCCCACCACAAGGGCCAGCGCCCGTGAATGAAGCGTTGTGCAATTTCATGTTGCGGTACCTGCCATTTAATGGGGTTGATCCTGCCGTGTCGCCTGATTTCCAGTAACCGCACCAGGCCATACAGGGCTGCAAGTATTACCAGCTGCAACAGCAGCGCCTGCCACCAGCCAAAGTGCTCGATCACAGAAATATTTCCATAGCCTGGTAACGACAGCCACCAGTGCAGGTGTGCTGTCCCCAGGGTGGCGCCGATAATGAAAAATGTCAGGGTGATCAGCATGTCAACCTGACCCTGACCCATGGTGTACAGGGTACCGGAACCACAACCGCCGCCCAGTTGCATACCAATGCCAAACAGGAAAGCACCCACCATGACGGAGGTACCCACCGGCGCCAGTGCGGCACCCGCCTGGATCGAGGGAAAAACCTGTCCCAGTATTGGAAAGAACAACAGTGATGTGATGCCAAGCAAGAGCAGTTGCGCGCGGATACCCGTGCCGTCCTGTTCACGAATGAACAACCGCCAGCCGCCACTGAAACCGAAGGCGGCATGCAGCAGCGTAATACCAAGACCGACGCCGATGAGGAAAGTCAGATATTGCATCCCGGCGATGAACTGCTGTACATACAGGCTGATGCCGAGAACAGCGAGACTGACAGTCAGCACGGCGTTCTGGTCTGCCGAACGTGTGTAATTAGCTGATTGCATAGGCAGGGAGTTTACTCTCAAGGCTGACGGGGTGCAGCTCCGTCACCCGGTGACCAGCCCCACCCAGCGTCGCAGAGTCAGCAGTTCGGTTTAGGCTCGGTCGCCATAAATTCACAACTCGTTGAGCTCAAT
>DAOVVG010000010.1 GCA_030632175.1 Gammaproteobacteria bacterium | reverse complement strand
ATGAGAAATAAAAAGATAAAATAAATTCCGGGGCCGGGTTGATACCCGGAGTACTTGTTCGCAGAAGGTCGGATGTGAGCTGTCGGCTGCATATATTAAGGTTCAGTGACTGCGGGTCTGTGATAGTTCTCTCCGCTTAAGTACGCTGAGCCAGATATGATTGACGTATGTCTGCTCAAGTCCCCCGGAAACTGTTGCTGTCTATCATTGAACTGGGAGGGTATCCCAATTTTACGCCGCTGTATGAATCCCTCGGTTACGAGGTCGTTGTTGAGACACGCATGCGCAAGGCGCTCGTTTTCCTTAAAAAACGTCAACCTGATGTGATTGTTGCCGAGTTTAATTTCCAGTCGGACTTTCGTGACCGTACCAGCAGCCTGGAATCATTGCTTGCCGTTGTTCAGCGGCTGCCGAATACACGCGCTATCGTTTTTTATGAAAAGGAATTTACCACCCAGTTTGAAAAATTGCGCTCGCGTTTACCTGTCAGCCAGGCGCTGATATTCCCGATCGAGGAATTATTATTGCGCGCCACCTTGCAGGAGACCACCATAGCCACTTCGGGTTGATGTATTCGGGGGATGTTCTACACTTGACTGGTAACAAGGAAAAAACAATATGAAAATTTTTACTGGATTGCCGGTTCTGTTTTTGCTGTTAACCGGTTCTGTGGCGGTCTCCGCCGCGGATATACAGGTGCAGGTATCCGAACGAGGCGGCAAGGCGCCACTGGTTGGCGTCGCAGTCTGCCTGGGCACGTCGGCCAGGGTTGACCAGTTTGGTGCGAAATTGACGGACCAGAATGGCTATGCGGTGTTCAGTGACGTGCCCCGTACCACCATACTGGTTACTGCTTCTGGCAGTGGATACAAAACTGAGCAGGAAACGATGGTGACCTCGACAAGTAACCGCAGACTGGTGATGTCCTTGCCGACTGGCGGTGGTGGTGTGCAGTGCCCGCTGGCCCAGAATGTTACAGGCATGACTGGCAGCGGCCTGAGTGTCAGTCGGCTTGCAATGAATAGCGGTGCAGCGGCTACAACAACACGCAGCGTGACACTTGATAATGCCGTGCAAGGTCAGCCGACTCAATACCGTGCCAGTGAAAGGGCAGACTTCATAGGCGCTGAATGGCAGGATTACAGCGGAGCTCCTGTATTTAACCTGAGTGCGGGGAATGGAAAAAAGACTGTTTATTTTCAGGTGCGTCGCCATGCAACCCTTAATGGTGCGAAGCTGGAAACGCTTTCACCCGCAAGGCATGATTCAATCCGGCTGCAGTAGGGGCGGATCATCACCGCGATAATTTTGTCACTGGCAGAATGAACTGCTCAAAAGTGCTTCAGAAAGGAATGGCCGGACTTTCCCATTTAGTATCCTTGCGGGGACGTGCCCGGGAAATCGCCTCACTGGCATCGCACCACCCGTTGCAGACGTTGCGCCCGGGTCGGCCACGGAAGAAGTTAAGAATGCCCTTGCATTTCGCATAAAACCTGAAGAAGAGTACTATCGGAAAACGTCTTCCTGTGAAAGCAGGGTTGGTCGTGCAGATAATCTTGTCATCGTACATACCGCGGTCGGTCAGGCCTACGGCACCGACTGCATGCACGGTTACCCGTTTACCGCGTTGCAGGCGGGGACCCAGTACTACTGCATCCAGCAGGTCGCCTTCAAGACCGATGTAGTTGTCGACAGAGCCGTAGTTAAACGGGCACGGGAAAGGTGAAATAAAATCCAGTTTGCCGGTCGAGCCGCGTTTCAGGAAGCTGCCGCGTGGTATCTCTATGACGACCTCCAGTTGAGGAGGCTCTGGTGATGTGTCCGGAGTGGCCCTGTGGAGTCTGTTTCCCGGAGACATGATTATGCTGTTGTCTGCCGCTCAGTGATCATGTTTGCGTGAACGTTTCTTACGTCCCTCAAACTTTACGATAGCCTGCACGATAATGTCATAGGGCAGGTCTTCCAGGCGCCCGAATTTTGTGATGGCCGTGTCGATCAGCCCAATGGCATTTTCGACAGTATCAGCGTCGGATTTTTCCGGGTGCAGCAAATTTTGCAGTCCCAGCAATCCGCCGGTTTGTACCTTGATTTCCTTGGCGTGTGGCAACGGGGCGTCGGCGCTGGTCAGGTGTAACGCAAAGCGCGCATTGCTGCGCATTTGACCAAGCAGTTCCTTGCAGAGCGCATTTGCTGTTGCTGATTTACAGGCAATTCCCTCGCGGTCAGCAAGGTGAAAGCGGCAGGACTTTTCGCAGGTGCAACAACGCGAATTTATGGTTTTTTCAAAGACGCAACGCCGGTCATTTACCGAGTGGTAGGTTTTCCTGTATTCCTGCTCATCCATTGTCGGTGAGTATGCGGGCTATTTTTCCCATTCCCTGGCGATGGGTTCTTCCCTGAATTCAGACAGCCGTTGTTCTGCCTGGGCCGTGTCATTGGCAAAGATAATCTTGTATGCCTGGTTGTCTTCCAGTAGTTCCTCGCTGCGTAATCGCCGGACTTCGGTTTTTGCGAGCCTGAAGTTTTCAAATTCTGTGACCAGCTCGACAGATTTGGTGCTGGATGTTTCCAGGCTGGTAACGATGTAGATGTAGTAGGGCATATCCGGATCCTGAAGAAATGTGCTCGATAGGCAGAGTATATCAGTTGCAACAGTGATCCCGACAGTCAGCTGTCTACCAGAACTGCAGAGATCCGTGCATTGTGCATGATGATGCAGCCGGTACGGCGTTCAATACCATCTTCACTGTAATCAAAAGTATAGGTGCGTTTGATTCCGGGGCCGTTGGCATGTTTGAAATATGGTCTGATCGTTTGCAGTGAGGCGGTGCCGTCGAGAAACTGTACGCCCTGCCGCTTGCAGGTTTCACGGGCTGTAACAATAGCCAGGTCGCGACAATGCTGACTGACCTGCCAGAACCAGACGAGGACAACGATTAATAGCAGCAGTGCAAGCGGGGTCATGTTGTCAGGAAATCCGGTGAGTTGTCGTTTTGAATGTTTTCAGAACATGCATGATAAGGAAAGTTTGCAGCCATCGCGCGCAAACCGCCAGTCAGGGTGAATAATATTCTAATTAACGCTGTGATACAGTGGTTATGACGCATTTACCAGTTAAACGCATGCTAGAATGGCGAATTGTAAACAACCGTCCTGATTCCCGGGCAGTGGAATAATAAAATGTCAGCACTTACCCCGGAAGACCGCGCTCAACTGGGCCGCATGGTCGTTAACCTGCTGGATGACTGGGAGATCGAGGCATCTCACCAGATCAGTATGCTCGGATTGCCGGAAGGCACGCGAACAAGAATGCTGCGCCGTTATCAGGAAGACACGCCTTTGCCGGACGATCCTGCCGTCATGAAACACGTTGAACACCTGATGGGTATTGCAGATGCCTTGCGAACCACCTTTCCACGCAATGCCAGTATTGGTGTGCTGTGGTTAAAACAGCCGTGTAAACGATTGCGTCGCCGTCGCCCCAGGGACATTATGGTTGAAGACGGTCTCAGTGGCCTGATTACGGTTCGTACCCATCTTGACTGCTCCTTTGCCTGGCGCGAAACTGAACGCAAGGATTGACGCCTCCCTGGTTTTCGCGTCAGAAAGCTGTCGCATCTTTTTTGTCAACAAAGAATGGACTGGTGTTGGCAAACTGAATTTTTCCTATAGCGACAATCACGATACTGGCAAGGATGACGGGCGTTTTTCTGAATTTGATGTTGGGTAGGCCTGCCGTCCAGTGTATTACGACCGCCTGAACATCTTCAGCAAGTACACCTGTCTGTATGATCTCAACCGGCGTTGGGAACCGGGCAGCAAGCAGGCGAGGAAGCGCGGTAAAGAACGTGAGGGCCGTGGATGAGGGGCGCTGGTCCCGTACGGTGAGGCGACTGGCTGTGGTCCGTGGGCACTATCACCTCACCTGACTCCGGGACGGGTTGCTTGAGTACTGCTGGCTGGATGTGGACGAAGCCGATAACAATCGTCAGGGCGTCTTGCCGGGTATCGACCGCCACATCAATGATCATCTGAAAATCGGCGTTGGTTATAATTTCACCGATTTCAGTGATGATCTGACCGATCTGGATTACCAGAACAACGGCTGGTTCCTGAACTTCGTCGGCAAGCTGTAATCCCGGGTTCGTCAAATCGCGGACAAGGTCTGCTCCTACCCCAATTGATGCACCTGTAGGAGCGGATCTCGTCCGCGATTTATTTGTTCAATACCGGGACGCCATTATTTCCCCCGACACCCCCTGCGACATATGTTTCATGTATCGCATGAGGTGTTTTCTCCTTATGTGTTTCAGTAACATATCTGCTATTGTTAATATGCTTGGCTATCTCGGGAGAAAGCGCTTGCCCCCCCAAACAGACTATTTTCTGCGGCCCTGGCTGGCCGCTGTTGTGATGTTCCTGCCCGCTGTCGGCCTGTTGTCGCCGGCACTGGCCGCGGGGGGTGCGCCGGTCGTGGTGGCGGAGGCCGAGGCCCGCAAGATGACCCCCTTGATTCAGGTGGCCGGTACCGTTATCAGCCGCAACGACTCGCGTTTGGCGGCACAGGTGGACGGCCAGGTGATCTGGGTGGCAGAGGTGGGCGCGTTGCTTGAGGCCGGTGATGCGGCTGCGCGGCTGGATGATGTACTGATACGGGATGTGCTGGTCGAGGAAGAGGCAAGCCTTGCGCGTGAACAGGCCAATGTCAGTTTCAACCAGGCGGAAGCGCAGCGTCTGGCAAAGCTTGCCAAGGACAACCATGCAGCGATCAGTCGTCTTGAGCAGGCGCAGCGGGACCTCTCAATTTCCCGCAGTGAACTGGTCGCGGCAAAATCCCGCATCGCGCAGACGCAGGAAAAGCAGGAGCGCACGATTATCAAGGTGCCCTTTACCGGCGTTGTAACCGAACAGTTTATTCAGGCGGGGGAATGGGCCGATCCCGGCACACCCATCATCAGACTGGTTGATACCGCCTCGCTGGAAGCACAGGCCTGGATTCCGGTGACGGCCTTGCCCTATATCGCTACCGGTACCCGCCTTGGTCTGACTGTCGCCGGGAAACCGGCGACCGGTACGGTGCGCACTGTGGTTCCGGTGGGTGATGATCAGTCACGCTTGTATGAGTTGCGACTGTTGCTGGACGACGGCGCGTGGTCTGCCGGGCAGAGTGTCCGTGTTGCCATCCCGGTTGCAGAAGCACGCTCCGCAATTGTTATTCCACGGGATGCGCTGGTATTGCGTCGTGATGGCACCACGGTGTTCCGCATCCTTGAAGATAATACCGCCGAGCGCATTACCGTCAAAACCGGTATTGCCGAGGGCGATTTTATCGAGGTCACTGGCGGTATTAAGCCGGGCGATACGGTTGTCACGCGCGGTGCCGAACGTCTGCGTGCCGGCCAGGAAGTTACCCCGAAGCAGCAGGTCGCCGACGAGTGAATCTGATTAGGCAGGCGCTGGATAACCACATTGCGGCGCTGGTCGCGGTTATTCTGGTGACGCTGTTTGGTCTGATCAGTCTGTCCCGCTTGCCTGTCCAGCTGACCCCGGAAATCGAACGTCCCACGATTTCAGTGAACACCAGCTGGCGTGCTGCGGCCCCGCAAGAAGTCGAGGCTGAAATCATAGAGCCGCAGGAAAAGGTGCTGCGTGGCCTGCAGGGCATGACCGAGATGGACTCGACGGCACAACGCGGGCGCGCCAGTATCACCATTACCTTTACCGTGGGTACCGACCTGCAACGTGCGCTGGTTGACGTGCTGAACCGCCTGAACCGGGTCAGAAATTACCCGGATGATGCCGATGAGCCGGTGTTGAGTACCGTCGGTGGACGTAGCCGGGCAATCGCCTGGTTCATTATCAGGACACTGCCGGACAATGATCGCGACATTGTCACTTATCTGGACTTTGTAAGGGACGTGGTACAGACCCGCTACGAACGTGTCAGCGGCGTGTCCATGTCCGAAGTGCGTGGCGGACGTCCGCGTGAAGTACGCGTGACGTTTGATCCATACAAGGCAGCCAGCCTTGGCATAGAGGTTCCCGTGGTGGCGCAACTGGCCGGTTCCAACAAGGACGTATCGGCGGGCACGGCCGATGTCGGCAAGCGCCGCTACACCTTGCGATTTACCGGTGCCTTCGCAGTCGAGGAACTGGGTGAGATGGTGCTTGACTGGCGTGATGGTCGTTCGGTGTTATTACGGGACATCGCTGATGTTGACGTGCAGATGGCCGACCCCCAGAGTTTTGTGATTAACAAGGGTGGTACTGCCATTGCAGTGAATGCGCACCGGGAAAGCGGCGTCAACGTGCTGGAGGTTATGGCAGGGCTGAAGATTGCAGCCGATGAACTGGCTGCCGGGCCGCTGGCTGAGGCGGGCCTGCAGATGGAGCAGGTCTACGATGAGACGGTCTATATCAATCGTTCGCTGCAAATGCTGTTTGGCAATATGCTGCTCGGTATCGTGCTGGCAGTTTGTGTGCTGTGGTGGTTTCTGCGGCGCTTTCGGGCGACCTTGCTGGTGGCCTTTGCCATTCCGGTTTCGCTGCTGTTCGCTTTCAGTGTGCTGGATATGAGTGGCCATACCATTAATGTCATTTCTCTGGCCGGGATGGCGTTTTCTGTCGGTATGGTGCTGGATGCATCGATTGTGGTGCTGGAAAATATTGTGCGTTTGCGGGAGGCCGGGAGTGCCCGGCTGGAAGCGGCCTACGAGGGTGCGCAGCAGGTGCGCGGTGCCTTGATCGCATCAACGGCAACAACGGTGGCTATCTTCCTGCCCGTGGTATTTATGCCGGATGAAGCCGGTCAGCTGTTTGCAGATCTGGCGCTGACGATTTCCGCTGCCGTTATTGCTTCCATGCTGATGGCGCTGATTATCCTGCCGTCATTGACCAACCAGTGGTTGAAAACGGTCAACATTGATGATCCGCATACCCACTGGTGGGAAGGGCTGACGCAACGCATCATGAGCCTGACGGAAACGCCCGGTCAGCGTGTACGTTTGATTGTAGTGTTGATCAGCCTGCCACTGCTGTTGACGCTGGTGTTGAAACCACATGCGGATTATTTGCCGGATGGTAATCGTAACCTGGTATTTGCCTTTGTCCACCCGCCACCCGGCGTGAATATAGAACATCTGAAAACCGAGATGGGTGATGTCGTAGCAGAGCGCCTGGCGCCGTATGTCAGCGGCGAGAAGGAGCCCGTCATCAAACACTATTTCTTTGTCGCCTATAACGGCGGTGTTTTTATGGGTGCGCGCGCCGCAGACAGCACACGTGCGAAGGAACTGGTTGATGTCATCAATGCCACTATCCGCGGTTTCCCGGATACCATCGCGTTTGCCAAGCAGTCCTCGCTGTTTGGCGGCTCGCGCGGAGGCCGCACGGTTGATATGGATATCCAGGGACGTGAGCTGGACCGCCTTCTCGAGGCGGCCGGTGCCGGTTTTGCTGCGTTGAAACAAGAGTGGCCGGAGGCCAGCGTGACCCCCTCTCCGGGGCTGGAACTGGCGGAACCGGAATTGCGACTGGTCCCAAATGAACGCCGTATAGCCGAGGCCGGCTGGAACAGGGAAGTGCTGGCGGAGGTGTCGCGCGCACTGGGTGACGGTCTGTATGTCGGGGACTATTTTGATGGTGAAGAACGGCTCGATATCATCGTGCGTGCCGATGCCTGGAAAACACCAGAGGAAATGGCGGCCATCCCGCTGGCAACGCCAGGGGCCGGCATACTGCCGTTTGGCGAACTGGTCGATGTGGTGCGTACAGCAGGACCTGACAAGTTACGCCGGCTTGACCGGCGCCGCACGGTATCATTGCGGGTGACGCCTCCCGAGGGTGTGTCACTTGAAGAGACCATTGCCTATCTGAAGGAAAATATCGAACCGGTTGTCAGGGAATATCTGCCAGAAGGTGGCGGGATCCGTTACGGCGGTGCCGCAGACAAACTGGACGAGGCACTGGTCAACCTGAGTAGCAGTTTTGCGCTGGCGCTGCTGATACTTTATCTGCTGATGAGCGCCCTGTTTCATTCCTTCCGTGACGGTTTGCTGGTAATGCTGGTTTTGCCGCTGGCTACGGTAGGTGGCGTGGTTGCGTTGTGGTTGCTGAATATTGTGGGTTTTCAACCCCTCGACCTGCTGACCATGATCGGTTTTATTATTCTGCTCGGGCTGGTAGTCAATAACGCCATTCTGCTGGTGTACCAGACTCGCGCTGCTGAACGACAGGGTATTGTGCGTCGCCTGGCAGTCGAGCAGGCAGTGCGTTTGCGCCTGCGACCTATCCTGATGACAACACTGACCAGTGTCTTCGGTATGTTGCCGCTGTTGCTGATGCCGGGCGCCGGTACCGAGCTATATCGCGGGCTTGCCGGTGTGATCGTCGGCGGTATGCTGGTGAGTACGGTTTTTACCCTGTTGCTGTTGCCGGCGATGCTGCGGACAAGAGAATCAGCGCCTGCGGCGGCGTGACAGTTTGTAGTTCGTGATGTCCGCGCAAAGCGATTCGCAGGGGACGGCATCGATTGAGGCAAACCGGGCTTTGGCCGATTCAATGAGTGAGGCAATGTCTGCGATGCCGTTTGCCGTTGATTCTGTAGCTGCGGTGATGCGCTGCAGTCCGAGCAGGCCGCCAAACTGAATTTTCACCAGGGTGCTGTACGGCATCTGTGTCGGGTCATCTTCTACGCCGAATTCAGGTAATGCCACATCCTTTAAACACCGCAGCAGCTGGCTGCATTCGACATGCGTGTCTGCCGAGTTGCACGCAAACTCTGCGCCGCCGCGCCGGATAATTTTTTCGGCATGGCGGCAGGCAAAGTCTTCTTTTGCCTGGGTGGCACCAAAGGGACAGATCAGGTCTTTCATGACGAAATATGATAGCTGAATAAAATGAATATTCAGGATTATTTTACCGACTGCCTGAATTTCCCCGGGCTGTACTCCCTCTCTCCCCGGGAGAGGGAAGTATGATTTAAGCATGTCGCTGAATATTGAAACATCCAAATTGTACTTTTTTAGCGAATCGGTAATGATGAAGTCCTGTGCAAATCAGGAATGTGGACTATATTGTGAAGAAACCTGAAATTCTGACGGCTATCCCGATACGTCGATATAGCTACGGTGAATTTACCCTGACTGTTCTGGGTGAGATCGAGAGCGGTGACAGTATTCGCTATGCTTATGTGATGGCAGTCATCCAGGGGCAGAATCCCGAGCCCGGTCTTTATCTTACGGCGGAGCAGGCAGCTGATTCGGGTTATGACATGCGCATTATCATGCAGGACGGAGAAGAGATTATCGGGCACTCGGAGCAATGGGCGGATCTTGATATGTTTGTTGAGGAGGTCGTCAGGGTTGTTTCCCGGGTGCTGAATTTGTCGGATGAGGTACCGTATAAACTGATGTAGCAGGAGGAAATCATGACGGACAAAAGAAGCAGTCTGGCAATGAAGTTTGCGATCCTGGTCTTGCTCGTTGCCGCAGTGCCTGCAACGGCAGCTGCATTTTGTTTTTCGTTCGGAAGTAAATCGAATGGGAGCGCACGTTATAGCTCCTATCCGCCACCTTATCCCGGTGTGCTGGTGCCGGCATATCCGGGCTATGGTTACAGTCCGGTATTGCCCGCGTACAATCATGGTGGCATCTATTACCCGCCACCGCTTCCTTATACCGCGGTGCCGTCCGAATTTATCAGAAGGTAGTGCCGGCTGCAGAACCTGTGCGGGGTGTTATTTCACCAGGTTGACAGTGCCCGGGATGGATTGCGCTGTCAGCATGCGGGATATCTCACCGGCTTCAACCGGTTTGCTGAACAGAAACCCCTGTACAATGTTACAGCCCTGTTGTCTGAAAAAATTCAGCTGCCTGACATTTTCCACGCCTTCGACGATCAGTGACAGGTTCAGGCTTTGCGCCATGGCGATAATGGCCTGTGCGATCAGGACATCTTCATGACTGTCGGGTATCTCACGTACAAAGGACTGGTCAATTTTGACGACATCAATCGGCAGTTGCCGCAGGTAGCTGAGTGATGAGTAGCCGGTACCGAAATCATCCATGGCAATGGTGATTCCCAGATTTTTGAGTTTTCCCAGGACGTCAATCGCAGACCCGAGATTTTCCATGGCGGCGTTTTCGGTTATCTCGAGCTCCGTCATGCCGGCATCCAGGTCCGCATGTTGCAGTGCCTTTTCAACGACCTCCTCAAATCCAGAACAGGCAAGTTGTACAGAGGACAGGTTTACGGCGACGGTAAGATCGGTATGGCCTGCCTTGTGCCATTGTTTCAGCTGTGCGAAAGCCGTTTTCAGTACCCACTCGCCAATCGGTACGATCAGGCCGCTGTCTTCTGCAACCGGGATAAATTCCATCGGGCTGATCATGCCCATGTCTGGATGTTTCCAGCGCAGCAATGCCTCCACGCCGATGATGGTATTTCTGGAAATGTCGATTTTCGGCTGGTAAAAGAGTTTCAGCTGGTTCTTCTCGATCGCCTGTCTCAGGCTGGTTTCCAGTGCCAGTTGTTTTCTGGAGCCAGCGTTCATTTCGGCCGTGAAATACACCGCCTTGTTGCGTCCCAGCTCCTTGGCGCGGTACATGCTGATGTCGGCGTGCTTGATCAGCGTCTCCGAGTCGGTGCCGTCATGAGGATAAACACTGATGCCGATACTGGTGGTTATGTGCAGCTTGTGACCGTTATATGAGATCGGGTCGATCAGGCAATCGATAACCTTTCTCGCTACCCGGCCGGCATCGGAAGAGCTGCTGATGTTCGGTAGTAATACCATGAACTCGTCGCCGCCGAGGCGGGCGACTGTATCCTCTTCGCGCACATTATTGCTGAGTCGGCGGGCGATGACACGTAACATCTGGTCACCCACGGCATGTCCCAGTGAATCATTAATGATCTTGAAGCGGTCAAGGTCAAGGAACAGTACGGCTATCATGCCTTGCTGGCGTCGCGCATGTGCCAGTTCGGTGGTAATGCGGTCATTGAGCAGAGTACGGTTTGGCAGGCCGGTCAATGCATCATGGTGGGCATGGTATTTCATCCGCCTGGCAACACATTCTGCCTGTTCCTTGGATGTGGCGAGTTTTGAATTGGCAACTTCCAGTTCTTTGGTGCGTTGCGTGACACGCTCTTCAAGCCGGGTGCGGTTCTCCCTGAGCTCGTCATCACGTGACTGGATTTCATCCAGCATGGCATTGAAGTCAGTAATCAGGTTGCCAAGTTCGTCCCTGCTTTCGCCAATAACACGCAGGGAATAATTTTTTTCGATTCTGATCTGGCGTGCAATAGCAGAGAGTCTAAGTAGCGGGTCGGTGATAATACGCTGTAGACGGGCGCTGAGTATAAAAGTGACCAGCAGAGATACCAGCAACACGACGGCTACAATGCCAAGAAACCAGACCAGGCGGTCATGAACGGCTTTCATGTTTGAGCGCAGGTAGACAACGCCGATCTGTTCGCCCTGATAATTGATGTGGATGAACAGCTCGACATGATCCCCCCAGAACAGGATGTTCTCCGTCTGGATGTCGGACTCCGGAAACTCCATGTCTATTCCGGCCTTGCGGTAACTTGCGAATATCGTATTGTCCATCTCGTAGATGGCGGCTGCCTGGATATGTTGCTGCGATCTCAGGAATCCAAGTGTTTCCTGGGCTGCTACACCATCCCTGAACAGCAGTGCCGCACTGCTGTTGGCTGCGATTATTTCTGCCATGGTAGCCAGGTTGTTGCTGACTGTCTGCTGGGTATTGATGCGGTCACTGGTAATAAATGCAAGGCTTGCGAGCAATAATGAAACGCTACTGATGGTGACAATCAGTATCGTTAGTTTCCAGCGGATGGATATGTTGCCGAAGTTTCTCATATCCATGTTTACCGGGTTCCGGTAACGCTGATGGCCAGTGAAAGAAGCTTCGAGCTGATAGTCAGTCCGGCAGTTTTTGCGGCGTCTGTATTTATCAGGAAGCGGATTTTGTTTTTAATCAGCTTGAACTGAATGATGCCGCCTTTTTCGGCGAATCCCGTGGCGTTACTGACCGTCAGCACCGGCTGTTTTCTCAGTGTCCAGAGGGTCTCGGCCAGTTCATCATGCTCGCCGATAAAAACCAGGTGGCAGTCCAGTGCGTCTTCGAGGCGATAGAAGTGCTTCACCACAATTACCTTGTTGTGCACGATTTTTCCAGTAAGTGTGTCCAGCTGCTCCCCAAACAGGGTTTCGCCAAGTGTGCACAGAGAAAATTCACTGCGGTCCTGCAATGTCGCCTCCGGCCAGACAACGAAGCGTGAAAAGTTGTACAGAAAGGCAGTTTTTATGCGGTATTCGGTTTGCTGTGCTTCATCGGCCATGCCTGAAACAGGCACGGTCAACAGCAGCACCAGCAATGCCGCCATGGCTTGCCGCACGGCCTGTATGCCGGCGATCAGCTTGCGCATAAAGGTATTGTGTCCGGATAGCTTCATGGAAATCTGCCTAGAAGCTCCAGGTTATCCGACCATAGATGCTGCGTTCGACTTCTGTTGGCTGGGTGTTGATAAAGTCAGGCAGAAATTCGGGATGATGATTGTCCAGCAGGTTCTGGCCGATAATCGAAAGCTCCAGGCCGGGGCTGGTTTCCCAGCCAAGTCGCAGGTCGGCTTCTACATAGCTGTCGATATCGATGCCGTTTACCTCAATGCCGCCGACGTAACGCAGGGCAGCATCGAATTGCAGGTTATTTCCAAAATCAAGGGCAGACCAGATTGCTGCCTTGCTGGACGGGCTGGCATCTTCGGAACTTCTGGACGTGGTGTCGGTGCTGTTGTTGTCCAGGTGCAGCCGCATATCCAGCCAGGAGTAGCTTGCATTCAGGCGCCAGCCGCTACGGACCTGCCATTGTGACGCAAGTTCCAGTCCGTATGTTTCGCCGCTCATGTTGTTGTCAAAGGGAAGGCGAACGCTCGGTGGGGGTCCGGGATCTACAGACGGGTCCAGTGTGCGCAGTTTGTCATAATCGTTATAGAACACGGCCACGTCGACTGACCATATGTTGTCGTGATTCAGACGGTAGCCAAGTTCGTAGGCAGTCAGGACTTCCGAATCATAGCCATCGTCGCCATCGGCAACCACGGGTATACCCGGATCGGCAGACGATGGTGGCACCAGTCGTAACATGACGTCTTGTTCGCCGCGTGCCGGCATACGCACGGCGCGTGAAACCGAACCCCATAGGGTTTGCGAGGCGCTCAGTCCCAGTGCCAGCCGGATGCCGGGTTGATACTCGAAGCCGCTGAAATCGTTGTGTTCCAGTTTGGTGCCGAGCGTAAGATGCAGATTATCCTGCAGGCTGATCTCGTCCTGTATGAAAGTGCTGTACAGGTTCACACTGCGTGATGACGGGTCCAGCTTGAATGTCGGGTTGTTATCGGTGTTGTCATGTGTGAAGCGGTAATCTAACCCCCATACCACATCGTGGTCTTCTCTCCACTGGAAACGGTGCTGGAAATCAATATCAAGGGTGTCACGATCCTCGTAGAGTACCGTGCCATCCAGTCCGACATGATCATAGTAAATCTGCAGTGCGAAGTCGGATGAGCTGGTGGTCATGTGCGACCAGCGAAACAGCAGGTTGCCACCTTCGGTTTCTGTGTCATCAACCACCTGGTTGATGGTGGTTGGCGGTGGTCCGGCAGTGCCGGTCGCTATGCTGACCTGCTGGCCGGCCTTGCCGCGGTAGTAATCGCCCTGAAAAGTGATTGAGTCACGGTCTGTCTGGACCCAGTCGGAACGGAACCCGAGTTGCCCGGTACGCCAGTCATCGTGTGCGCCTGAAGAGCTGTAGGCTTCGTCGTAATCCGAATACTTTGCGTAAACCCGGTAGTCGATGCCATTTTTCAACTTGCCACCGTGACGGGCAACACCGATACCCTTGACTTCATTACCGGCAGTGACGGACACCATGTCACCCTGTGTGTCGGCCGCACTCTTTGTGATGATGTTGATAACGCCGTTGACTGCGTTGGCACCCCACAGGGTACCCCCCGGTCCGCGAATGACCTCGATGCGTTCCACGTCCTGCACTACCACATCCTGGTTGTCCCAGTAGACGCCGGCAAACAGTGGTGTATAAACACTGCGGCCATCGATGAGCACCAGCAACTTGTTGGCAAAGCGGCTGTTGAAGCCGCGTGATGTGATCGCCCACTTGTTGGCGTCAATCTTTGCGACATCAATGCCGGGTACACGCCGCAGGGCTTCGGGAATATTGGTAACTCCCCAGCGTCGCAGGTCGTCATTGGTGATTACGAAGATGGCAGCGGCCGCATCGGATTGCTTCTGGGGTTTCTTGGCGACCGAGGTGATCTCGATGTTCATGAGTGCTTCCATGCTCATATCAGTGAGATCATCCGGCAGCGTGTCATCCAGCGTGGCCGCCTGGACGGAAAGCGCCGCCAGCATCCCCGCGGTCATGCCTGCGCCGATGCGCCGCAGCCGTCTGGTCAGGGTGATTGCCAGACGGGCTGTAGGGGTGGTTGGAATTGTCTGCATGGTTAACCCGTTGCTATGGGCTGACTGCCCGGTTTGCCTGTCAGTGTTCATTTCAGCTGCTCCCTGCACTGAATGTTTTGCAACCATATGAAAAATATATTAAATACCGTTAATCAGAGGCAGCACGGAGACACACACAAATGGCGGAAGGCTGCCCGTCTAGTTGTCTATCGGCGTGGCGTTAGGCAACCTTAGCTGTTGATTTATAGTCAAAAAAATGACATTAACGGCCAACCGGGCGGCAGCCTGGAGACACGATGGAGGGGGTAAAGCGCGGGGCTAGTGCTTGTCTTTGTCTTTCGAATCCGGAACGGTCAGCGGCACCACGACGGATGTCTGTGGTTCGTCTATAAAGCGTGGGCGCTGATCCATGCTGCGGCCGGCCGCCTTGTTGAGTTCCACCTCGCGTGCGGTAATCAGCGACAGGCAGTTACGGATGTCTTCCACCGTTTCATCAGACAGTGGGTGACGATGGCCGGGCCGGGTGTAGGTGTCTTTGGCGATCCCGGTCAGTACGCGCTTCATGACGCGCAGTATGCGTTGTTCCTTGGTGAGATCTTCGTTGCTCATGGTGATTTGCCAGCTGTTTAATGGTGTTGAACGCTATTGTGACACAGAGTGCGGGACGAGTTCGTTATTCCTTTATGTAAATAGTCTTCCACGGACCGTCACTCAAACGCTGCAAGGCTGTCAGCAAGGCCTCTGTGGGGACTGCCTCTGAAGGATATATCCCCCTGATTTCAATGAACGTGTGCCCGAAGCCGGCGGTTTTGCGGAATGACAGGTCCGTGAGTTGCCCGCTATAGCCGCAATGCTTGCAGGCCCAGTCAGCTTGCGCCGGGTTTTTTTGCCATGCTGCGATGGCGGTTTTCCAGTCTGTTACCGGCTGACGGCAACCGGGACAGCGCGGTGGTGAACACTGGCTGTCAGCGCGCAACACAAGGGACGCTGTGCAGCAGAGGAACAGGTGACAGAATTTACCGGCCGCGCTGTCAGCTGACAGTGTGGCCGGATCGGCAGGTGGATGCAGCTCGATCATGGGTGAGCAGCCAAGAAAACTGATCAGTTGCAGAAAGTGGTCCCCGGTCGGGTAAAACACATCGTCATCAAGCGCGACGGGTTCCCCGATCAGTTTAATGGCTTGCAGTTCCGCGGCCAGCTGTTCGCAATTGAGCGGCGGACACAACGGGTCTGTCGGAAGCAGGATAAGCTTGTAGGCGGCCACTGGAATTACCCGTGCGAAAGGGTGTGATGATACTACGGCTGTTCCTGCAGGGTTATATCTTCCATACTATGGGATATCCGGTTTCGATTATTGAGCGAGGTTTCTGTCATGTCATTAGATCAGCCCTTTTCTATCCATACCCTGGAACTGGGACCGATGGAGAATTTTGTTTACCTGGTTCACGATCACGCCACCAACCGGGCGGCGGTTGTTGATCCGGCCTGGGATGTACCGGCCGTGCTGGCACTGGCTGAAAAGCAGGGCATGAAAATAACCGATATTCTGCTCACGCACAGTCACAATGACCATATCAACGGTATCAGCGAGGTGTTGGATAAGTATGATGCGCAATTGCACCTGATGAAAGCCGAAGCACAGTTCTGGGAAGGCTGCATCGATATGCCAACACAGCATCATGGTGGCGATACCATTGCGCTGGGTGAGACGCCGATCAAGACCCTGCATACGCCGGGACATACGCCGGGTTCTGCGTGTTATCACGTTGGCAATGACCTGATCACCGGCGACACGCTGTTTGTGTTCGGTTGTGGCCGTTGTGATATGCGCGGCGGTGATCCGGAGCAGATGTATGTCACCCTGGGGAAAATGGCCGATCAGCTGCCGGCCGGTACCCTGATTCGTCCGGGGCATAACTATGCAGAGAAAACAACGGCGACTATGGAGGAGCAGCTTGAGGGCAATCCCTTCATGCATTTCGACAGCTGCGATGACTTCAGGCACTACCGCATGGACTATCATGACGGACACCGGCATTCACCCTATGCAGCAGTGCGCAAGGGCGAGGAAATGAAGTAGCACCGTTGCAATGGCGGATTATAATCTTCTCTCCCTGTAGGGAGGGGGAGCAGATATGGTTATGAGTCGAAAAGCCACGAAAGTTAAAACAACATTTCCCTCTCCCTTCGGGAGAGGGCCAGGGAGAGGGGATGTAGAATAAAGTTGTTTGAACAGTGTGGTTGCAGTGACACCCACCCATACCTGTTCAAGCCGAAAAACCCCTGAATAATCTACGAGAGATGTTATGAAAATGATAACCCGCTGCCTGTCTGTCACCCTGGTTTTATTTACCGCGGTCTTGCTCGGCGCCTGTGCCACCCTGAGTCCCTACAAGGAGTCACCGCGCGTCTCTCTGGTCAGTATCCAGCCGCAGGAAATGGGTGTGCTGGAGCAGCGTTTTGGACTGCAGCTGCGGATACTGAACCCGAATGACGTGGCGATCCCGGTCGAGGGTTTGAGTTACACCATTGAAATCAACAACCGAGAATTTGCCTATGGTGTCAGCCGGCAAGCGGTGGAAATCCCGGCCTTCGGCGAGGCGCTGCTGGATGTGGAAGTCGTCAGCAACCTGCTGAACGTGGTGCAACAGTTGCAGGCATTAAACGGTGAAGCCCGTAGCAGTCTGGACTACCGCCTGAGCGGAAAGATCAGTCTGGCCAATAGTCCCGCGAGCCTGCCGTTCGACTACAGCGGCGAGCTGACCTATTTGCCGGCCGCAACTTCTGCACCGGCAACAACGGAGTAGTGACCATGGGGCCGTTTCGTGCCTTGCGTGTTCATGAAAATGCCGATGGAACGGTGCACGCGGCCCTGGAGCAGCTGGCATTGGAAGATCTCTCGCCCGGCGAGGTCGTCATTCGCAGTCGTTACTCCAGCGTCAATTATAAAGATGCGCTGGCTGCAACCGGTAAGGGGAAGATCCTGCGTCGGTTTCCACTGGTCGCTGGCGTCGACGTGGCGGGTGTGGTGATCTCATCGGTGGATGCCCGCTTCCAGGAAGGTGATCAGGTGCTGGTCACCGGCTGTGGTCTGGGTGAAAGTCATGATGGTGGTTTTTCCGAAGTGGTGCGCGTACCGGCTGACTGGGTTGTGCCACTGCCGCAGGGCCTGTCCCTGCGTGATGCCATGCTGCTGGGTACGGCCGGCTTTACGGCGGGTCTGGCGATTGATCGGATGGAGCAGAACGGATTGTCGCCGGGACAGGGCCCGGTTGTCGTGACGGGCGCAACCGGCGGGGTTGGCAGTGTCGCGATAGACTTGTTGAGTGGCCGTGGTTATGAAGTTGTCGCACTCAGTCGCAAGCCGAAAATGAAGGTGTACCTGCAGTCACTGGGTGCTGCTGACGTGCTGGATACGAAAATGGCAACAGCCAGCGGCAAACCACTGGAAGCCACGCGCTGGGCCGGCGCCATTGATAGCGTGGGTGGTGAGGTGCTTGGGTGGTTGACGCGAACGGTACAGCCGTGGGGCAGTATTGCCAGTATTGGACTGGCCGGCGGCCCGGAATTACACACCACGGTGATGCCGTTTATCCTGCGCGGTATCAGTATTCTCGGTATCACCTCGGCCAACTGCCCGATGCAACGCCGTATGAAAGTCTGGAAGCGCCTGGTAACTGATCTGAAGCCGCAACATTTAGCGAGCATTGTTGCAGGGCAGGTGACGCTGGATGAATTGCCCGGTGTTTTTGAAACGGTGCTCTCCGGCCAACACCACGGCCGCTATGTTGTGAATTTGCAGTGATGCCCTGCGCTGCGATTGATGAGCGGTCGCTGTGATGTCAACCGGTGATAATTGAAATTCCAAGCAGCAGCGGGGTCAATAGTGCAGCGGCGACATTTGCCCCCATATACAGAGGGTGTTCACCTATCCTTGATGAGTAGCGGACTGCTCCGCTTAGCGCGAACAATGAAAATGCCATTGGCAGTAGCGCAATAACGCCCAGCCCCGGCAGGTATCCAGTCACAATAAGCAGCAAAATCGTCGAGTAAGCGGCGACCATAAACAACGCGTAAACAACATTGCTTGTGTTCAGGCCAAAGGCGATCGGGAGCGTATTTCTTCCGGCGCTGGCATCTGCATCAATATCAGGGTACTGGTTTAATAACAGCAGATTGTTGGTTAGAAAGAAAGGAACCAGTGCCACCAGCCAGACTGGCCGGGAATATTCCCCGGTTAATACCAGGTGAGCGCCGACGACCATCAGGATGCCAAACCCAAGGCCGGGCGCGATGAGGCATAACAGCGGGGAACGGTTAATCCATTGTGTGTAGGTAATCACCAGTGCGACGCCCGCAATACCAACAGGCAAGATTGAAATGCCGCGTTCCACAATAAAATAGCAGCCAATTGTTATCGTTACCAACAGTGATGCCATGCCGGCAATCAGTACTGCTGTGGCTGCTTCAGGGTTGGCAGGCAGTGCGCCGCTGCCACCGCTAAAGGGTGTTCTGTTTGTTTTCAGGTCCAGGCCGCTGTTGAAATCATGGTATTCATTCAATGTGTTGACGCTGATATGCGCCGCAATAGCGCCAACCAGAACCAGAAGCATAATGAAGCCATTGAGTGATGCGTAAGAGGCAAGCGCGGTACTTAGGCCTAAAAACACACAAGCAGGTGTTAATACGAGGAAGGAAGGACGAAACGTCTGTAACACGGTTTTTAGTCGCATGGGGATTGCTCGTTGGTCCGCCAGGTAAATCCGGTCTGACCCCGATGATTCTTTAACGTTTGAATTGAGCGGCGCGCGTCAGCGCGTCCGGCCCCGAAGGGGCGCACTCGAATGATTTGTTATATTCGTTTTGCAAAAGCCAATGAATATTCATCATAGTCTTTCACTCCAAACTCCTTAGTACCATATGACATATCCTGTAGAGGCCACTTAATAAGTGCTTTTTCTTTAATCTGTTCGTAGTAGCCTTCCACATCTTCGATAAAGAAGTAAATTGTTCCAGTGCATTTCGGATATCCACTCCATAATTCTTCAGACGTAAAAATAATACTTCCCCCCTCCTTCTCTACAGTACAAGTATTATTAGCACTATCCCGCACATCAAACTCCAGGATGTCCTCGTAGAAGGACTTCGTCGTTGCAACATCATGACACTTTAGCAAAAGGTTTATTGGCATGTCCTGCACTCGAAGAATATAACTACAATTAGGTGGCCTAAAAGTCAGTGTTGTCTTGCTGCTTTTAGGTCATGTTTATGTCTTGGTTATATCAAATTCAATGGCTTAACCTCATATTACACGGCCTAAATGGATTTACAAACATGACGGCGAATTGTTGTTGATGTCGCGGTTCAAATTATTTTTATGAACTGATTTTCATTTGAGCTTTTTCCTTTGGTTGCGCCAGCTAAGTGCCTTATAACTGTGGGGTGGTATTACCGGGAACGTTGAGAAAGCGTTTGCCTGACTTCTCTCCTTGCGGGAGAGATATACTGGCATGATGTCGACACTTAAAACCTTGCCCGATTACCTGGCTCCCGGGCTCGATATTGTCTCCATTGGTTTGAATCCGTCGCTGCCGTCGGTGCGCGAGGGTTTTTATTTTGCGAACCCGCGCAATCGTTTTTGGCGAGCGCTCAATGGCAGCGGGTTGATTGCGGAAGAGCTGGCTCCCGGCGTTGCTGCCATGGATACTTTGTTGGCGCGCTACCGTATTGGCTTCACGGATGTGGTGAAGCGGCCAACTGCCGGTGGTCATGATTTGCGCGCAGCGGACTATCGGGAATGGTCGCCGGTATTGTTGCAGAAGCTGGATAAGTTTCAGCCAATGATTGCGTGGTTTCATGGCAAGCAGGCGTATGCCAATTACCTGAAATATGGTGAGGGCGTAAAACCGGCCATTGAGTGGGGTGAGCAGCCGCGCTGTATTGGTCTCGCCCGGGTGTTTGTGACGCCGAACCCCAGCCCCGCCAATGCGGCCTATTCGCTGGAAGTGTTGACGGACTGGTTTCGGCAGCTTGAGAGATACCGGGTCTTTCTGAAAAACCGACATCGTGGCGATTAATCCCCGAATTGCGCGGGTTACCCGGGTTATTTTCAGCATAATCCAGTCCATGATCTATACTCAAAGTGAATCTATCCTTGGAGGGTTTGGTTATGGCAATTGCATCGACAGTGTCTGATTATCTGGCCGAGCATGACGTCGCCTATGATGTCCTGACGCACCCCCATACGGCCACCAGTGGTGAAACCGCGGAAGCCACGCATGTGCCAGGCGCCCGGCTGGCCAAGTCGGTCATTCTTGAAGACGATCTTGGTTACCTGATGGTGGTGCTGCCATCCAACCGGCTGGTGAATCTGGGTGAATTGCATCGCCAGTTGAACCGCAACCTCGGTCTGGCAACTGAAAGTGAACTGGGTGGCCTGTTTAGCGACTGCGAAGTGGGTGCCTTGCCGGCGATGGGTCCGGCCTACGGGTTGGAGACAGTGGTGGATGATGAGTTGGCGGAACAGCCGGATATTTACTTTGAAGCCGGTGACCATGAGCAGCTGATTCATGTCAGCGCGGAGGCGTTTCACACTTTAATGGGTGATCGTATCCAGCGCGGGCGCTTCAGCCACTGAGATCCGTCTGTTGTTGCCGCCCGTCAGCACGGCGGGTGGCTTTCATATGGTTGATTTTTAATAGAATAATCTTACAGGCCAAAGGCCGGTGTTCCCCAGCTGACCCCACCCACGGTGGCCTCCGGGTGGTGGCGATGCACCAGGTTTTCGATATCAGCGACGCGTTCTTCGGTGACGTCCACCATCAGCAGAATTTCGCCATGTGCCAGTGCGTCCCTGAATTCATCCAGGTGGGTGTTCGGCAGTCGGGCGAAACGTACGCCGATCAGAAAGTTGGCCGCCATGATGACCACCGGTGCCAGTAGCCACAGGTTACGGCCGGTGGTGATGGCCAGTATGATGAAGATACCGAAGGCCACCACAAAACTGATCAGGTTGGCGTTCCAGAGGAAGTTTTCCAGGTGCCCGGCAGCGTCATTAGTTTGTCGCGGCGAGGAGGCGGGCAGTCCGTCCAGTGCTGTGCCCTTGGTTCCGTGTGCGTGCATGTTCCTGATACTGATGCCTTCGCGGGTCAGTTCGTCGACCACGGAATGGGTGTGTTCTTTGTCGGGGAGCAGAAAATAGAGTCTTCGATGCATAACAAAACTCCAAAAACAAATATAAAACAATAGGTTGAAGTATTCTTCCTGGTGCCAGGCTGTAGTGTGCTGACGTTTGTTCTATATGAATAGTTATAGCTGTTACTTGCTGGCGGGCAACCCTATGGCGGCTGATGTTTTTCCTGATAGCCACTGCGAAGCAAATTCATTATCTGTTGTTGACACCTAACCATGTCTGCAACACAATAGCGGGCTTGCATTTTTGGAGGGGTTCCCGAGTGGTCAAAGGGATCAGACTGTAAATCTGACGGCTCAGCCTTCGGAGGTTCAAATCCTCCCCCCTCCACCAGAAACAAGTGGTCGCCGGGTGCGAATTGCAGTATCAGGTGTTGCAGTGGGCAAGTTAGGCGGGTGTAGTTCAACGGTAGAACCTCAGCCTTCCAAGCTGATGGTGTGGGTTCGATTCCCATCACCCGCTCCATTAAGAGCAGATACAAGGGAAAAGATACAAGTTAAGAGCAGATACAAGATACAGGAAAAAAGATACAAGTTGCGCGGAGCGCATACATACCCTTGTATCTTTTCCCTTTTATCCTGTATACCGCTAATTTCCTCAAAATTCTCTTTAAGCCTTGCCATATAAAGT
>DAOVVG010000192.1 GCA_030632175.1 Gammaproteobacteria bacterium | reverse complement strand
GTATTGACCCGGTCGGTGCCTGTGTCGGGATGCGCGGTTCACGTGTGCAGACGGTTTCAACCGAGCTGTCCGGGGAGCGTGTCGATATTATTCTCTGGGACGACAACCCTGCACAGTTTGTTATTAATGCCATGTCGCCGGCTGAAGTGGCTTCCATTGTGGTTGATGAAGATACGCATACGATGGATATTGCCGTCGCTGAAGACCAGTTGTCCCAGGCTATCGGACGTGGCGGGCAGAATGTGCGCCTCGCAAGCCAGCTGACCGGCTGGACACTGAATGTCATGGATGAAACGCAGGCGGAAGAGAAGAGCGAGTCCGAGGCAGGCGAATTAAAGCGGCTGTTTACCGAGCAGCTTGATGTGGATGAAGAGATCTCCGTGATTCTGGTACAGGAAGGTTTTTCCTCGATCGAGGAAATCGTGTATGTGCCGAACAGCGAGTTGCTTGCCATTGAGGAATTCGATGAGGATATCGTGGAAGAACTGCGTGGTCGTGCGCGTGATGTGCTGTTGACACAGGCGATTACAAAAGAAGAAAAAATCGGTGACGCAGCACCTGCGGATGATTTGCTGGAAATGGATGGCATGGACAGAGACCTGGCCTATGAACTGGCGGGACGTGGCGTGATAACCATGGAAGATCTGGCAGAGCAGGCAGTTGATGAATTGCTGGATATTGAAGGTCTGGATAAGGAACGGGCGGGCACCCTGATTATGACGGCCCGGGCACCCTGGTTTGCCGAAGAGGCAGCCGACTGATTGTTGGTAAAGGAGCGAGGCAGGTAATGTCAGATGTTACGGTAAAACAGTTCGCTGAAGTAGTTGGCGTTCCTCCCGATAGACTGCTGGTGCAGTTGGGTGAGGCGGGACTCTCGGTTAACGATGAAAATGCGACTATCTCTGATAATGAGAAAACCCAGTTGCTGGACTTTCTGCGGCAAAGTCATGGCAACCGTGGCGCCGTGCCCGCTGCTGGTGGCAACAAGATAACGCTGAAAAGAAAAACACAGACAGAACTGCGTGCGAAGGTCCCGGCAGGTCGCGGGCCAGCTGGCAGAGGCGCCGAGCGTGTCCGGCCAGAAGCCAGGACTGTCACGGTTGAAGTTCGCAAGAAACGCACCTATGTAAAACGTGCCGACCTGATGGCCGAAGAGCAGCAGCGGCTTGATGAGGAGGCGGCGGAACAGGCGCGTATCAAGGCAGCAGCAGATGCTGTTGATGAAGCAGCCAACAAGAAGCGTGAAGAGGCCAGGAAAAAAGTTGCCGAAGAGAAGGCTGCTGAAGATCTGCGTTTGCAGACCGAGCGTGAGGCAAGAGAAAAGGCCGCTGAAGAGAAACGACAACAGGCGCTGGCTGCCGAGGGCGCACGCGCCGGCGCAGCAAAACCGGATGAGGGTCGCGGCAAGAAAGCGGATACAGACCGCAAGTCACGCAAGGATTCGGCCGGCAAGGACACCAAGTACGGCCGCAAGCAGTTACATGTAACAGCTGGCAAGGGTGGCCGTCGCAAGAAAAAAGCAAGACCTTCACGCCGTATTACCATCGAGTCAACGGGCGAACATGGTTTTGAGCGGCCAACCGAGACGGTTGTCCATGAGGTTGCCATACCCGAGAATATTCTTGTTTCCGAGCTGGCGCGGAAGATGTCCGTCAAGGCCGCGGAAATTATCAAGGTGCTGATGCAAATGGGCGTGATGGCTGCGATTAACCAGTCGCTCGATCAGGATACTGCGACGCTGGTTGTGGAAGAAATGGGCCACGTTGCCAAGCCGGCCCAGGAAAATGTCCTTGAAGACGAACTGAAACAGCAGGCCGAGGAAATATCCGGCGAAAGACTGCCACGCCCGCCCGTGGTGACCATCATGGGCCATGTGGATCATGGCAAGACCTCGTTGCTGGATTACATCCGGCGCACAAAGGTTGCGGACGCCGAGGCCGGGGGTATTACCCAGCACATTGGTGCCTACCACGTAGAAACCTCGAAAGGCATGATCAGTTTTCTGGATACGCCGGGACATGCCGCTTTTACCGCCATGCGCGCACGCGGTGCCGGGGTCACGGATATCGTCATCCTGGTGGTTGCAGCCGATGACGGCGTCAAGCCGCAGACTGTGGAGGCTGTCACCCATGCCAGGGCGGCCGGGGTGCCATTGATCATCGCGGTTAACAAGATGGACAAGCCGGAAGCGGACCAGGACCGCGTCAAGAATGAAATGGCGGCGCTGGAAGTAATCCCCGAGGACTGGGGCGGCGACATCATGTTTATGCCGGTATCCGCAAAAACGGGTGAGGGTGTTGATGAACTGCTGGATGCCATATTGCTGCAGGCTGAAGTGCTTGAGCTGACTGCAGTACATGATTGCCCGGCTACCGGCGTGGTGGTTGAGTCCAGTCTCGACAAGGGGCGCGGCGCTGTCGCCACTATCCTGGTGCAGAACGGCTTACTTAAAAGAGGCGACCTGGTGCTGACCGGTACCGAGTATGGCCGGGTACGGGCCATGTTTGATGAGAACGGCAAGCAGGTTACCGAGGCAGGCCCGTCTATACCTGTGCAGGTGCTGGGTTTGTCAGCAGTTCCGAATGCGGGCGATGACGTTATTGTTGTTGCTGATGAACGCAAGGCGCGTGAACTTGCCGAGCTGCGTCAGGAAAAATCACGTGCCCAGCGTCTTGCTGTACAGCAACAGGCGCGGCTTGAAGATGTGTTTTCATCAGTCCGTGACGGGCAGGTGCCGGCTGTTAATATCGTGCTAAAGGCAGATGTGCAGGGCAGTGCCGAGGCATTGAAGGAAGCCTTGACCAACCTGACTGCTGAAGAGTCTGATGTGAAGGTGAAGGTGGTTTCCAGTGGTGTCGGTGGTATCAACGAATCTGACGTTAATCTGGCCGTTGCTTCAAATGCCATTATCATCGGTTTTAATGTGCGTGCCGACGGATCTTCCAGGCGCCTGATCGAGGAAAACAACCTCGAGCTCAAGTACTACAGCGTTATCTATAATGCTATAGATGATGTCAAGGCCGCGGCAAGCGGTTTGATGGCGCCGGAGACCCGGGAAAAGATCATTGGCCTGGCAGAGGTCAAGGAAGTTTTTCGTTCACGCAAGCTGGGCGACATTGCTGGCAGCATCGTTACCGAGGGAACCATACGTCGCAACAGTCCGATTCGTGTGTTGCGTGATAATGTTGTGGTTTTTGAAGGTGAACTTGAATCGTTGCGTCGCTTTAAGGATGACGTCAATGAAGTTAAGGCAGGTACCGAGTGCGGCATAGGCGTGAAGAATTACAGTGTCTCGGCCGGTGACCAGATTGAAGTGTTTGAACGATTTGAGGTGGCGCGCTCGCTGTAAGGCATTATTTCCGGGTTTATTGCCATAACCTGAATTTGCCGTCAGCGTGTGTCTGAATCATGCCAAAGGAATTCCCCAGGACACGCCGTGTTGGCGAACAGATCCAGCGCGAACTGGCATTGCTGATACGTGAGGATATTAAAGATCCGCGGGTAGGGATGGTGAGTGTTACTTCCGTCATTGTTTCCCGCGATCTGTCGCACGCGAAAGTGTATGTGTCTGTCCTGGGAAATGCAGAACAGACAGCTGCATCGATCAGTGTGCTGGGTAACGCTGCAGGTTTCCTGCGACACAAGCTGGGCAAGATTCTGCATATCAGGGTGATTCCCGAGCTGCGTTTTTATCATGACCGTTCCCTCGAAGAGGGCGCGCGCATGGGGGCATTGATTAATGCGGCAATTGCCAGCGACAAGGGCAATGCCGATGCCGACGAAGAATAACCGACTTGATGGGTACGTCGTGTTGTTTCTTTGCGCATTCTGCGGTCTGAGTGTTGTTGATTTATCTGCAGGACGGGTAAAGCGCAGCGTACCCGTCAGAACAAAGTTTGGTCATGTGTTTTTAGGAATATGAAATGAGGTTGTCAGGTGAATATGGGTCGACGTCGTAGTAACCAGAACCTGCGCCGCGTAAACGGCATTTTGCTGCTGGACAAGCCTGCTGGATTGACATCCAACGGTGCTTTGCAGGTGGTTAAAAAGCTGTACGCAGCACGCAAGGCAGGACATACGGGCAGCCTGGACCCGCTCGCTACCGGTTTGTTGCCATTGTGTTTCGGGGAGGCAACCAAGGTGTCGGGGTTTCTGCTGGATGCCGACAAGCACTATCAAGTGACCTGTAAATTCGGTGAACAGACCTCCACCGGTGACGCAGAGGGTGAGGTCATCAAACAGCGCCCGCTGGATGGCCTGAACGAGAAGCAGTTACTTAAGGCTCTCGAGGCTTTTCGGGGCGATATCGAGCAGATTCCTCCCATGTATTCGGCCCTGAAGCACAAGGGTGAGCGGTTGTACAAGCTGGCCCGTCAGGGTGTTGAGATCGAGCGTGAGCCGCGGCAGGTAAGCATATTTGAGCTGGAGCTGGTGAGCTTCGAGGCGCCAGTAGCCAAGCTGCGGGTGCATTGCTCGAAAGGCACCTATGTGCGTACGCTGGTTGAAGATATTGGTGAGCTACTGGGTTGCGGGGCACATGTTATCGGGTTGCGCCGGCATGGCGTAGGTCCCTTCGACGATACCAATATGATCGATATGGAAGGCCTGCAGGCGGTCGCCGCAGAGGGCCATCATGCGCTGGATAAGCTGTTGTTGCCGATGGAAAGCGGGCTGGCACAGTGGCCGGATGTCCGGCTGACGGGCGATGCCGCCTTCTATCTGCGCCAGGGCCAGCCGGTGCTGGTCCCGAAGGCCCCGGCAACCGGCTGGGTACGCTTATATGAAGGCGAAAGCCGGTTTCTGGGGATGGGTGAGATTCTGGAGGACGGGCGAGTAGCGCCGCGGCGGCTGATGATCGCTTCCTGATACCCCCAAGGGATGCTTGTAGCGGGCGGAATCGGGGGTTAGAATACGCCGCTAACTTGATTTTGAAGAGATTTAAGTAAATTTTAGGAGTTTTTAGATGGCTTTAAGTGCCGAACAAAAAGGGCAGAATGTTGATACTCACCCGCGTGCTGATGCAGATCCCGGTTCGCCAGCAGTACAGGTCGCTTTGTTGACCGCCAATATTACAG
>DAOVVG010000045.1 GCA_030632175.1 Gammaproteobacteria bacterium | reverse complement strand
CACTCGTAATGAGAAGGTCGGGGGTTCAATTCCTCTCTCCGGCACCAGTATAAAAAAAGCCCGCAACAGCTGCGGGCTTTTTTGTGTGTGATGTGTGCTGTTATCAGGGATAGCAGCTTGAGATATTACCCGCGATCATTCTTGAGATACCGTTCGCAGAGACCTGTATCTGACGCCCGTTCTCATTTCCCCTGTCATCACACAGGGACATGATGGCGACGGCGCCGCCTTCGTTGGTCGATCCGTCAGGGTTGAATTCCAGGTTTCTGTTCCAGCTCCAGGTGGTGCGCATGTGGACACCCGAAGTGGCGGGTTGGCCGCGGATTAACAGGGTGTCAGTACCGGCATCGTAGCTGTTGTTGTTGTAGTTTCCATCATCGGCAAAAACCAGATAGCCATCAGTCCAGACTTGCTCGGAACCGTTACAGCTGGGAGTGATCGCGTTGGGTGAATTGGTTCTGCAGAGGATGACGCGTACATCCCTTTTGACGGCTTCGGCGCGCGCGATATGGACATGGGTAACAACCGAGTTGAGTTGTGTTGCCAGGCGGTTGTTCTTGACCATTGAACTGATGCTGGGAACGGCGGTCGTCAAAACAATCGCAATAATGCCCATGGTGATTAGAATCTCCGGGAGAGTGAAACCACGTGATTTGTTGCGTTGATTCATATTTTTTGCCTGTCAGAATAATGAGCAACGGATGAAAAGCTTCTGCTCAGACTTGTATCGACAGGCGCACAGAGATGCTGAAGACGTGCTGTAGGGGGTTTAGTCCTGCATGTTAAATAACATAGATAAATCAATAGCTTGTATGTTTTTTGTGAGCGCCCCGATGGAGATGCAATCAACGCCAGTGAGGGCGGTATCGCGAAGGTTTTCAAGGGTGATGTTGCCGGAGGCTTCAAGCTCTGCACGACCGGCAACTGTTTGTACGGCTGTTGTCAGTGCTGTGATGTCAAAGTTGTCCAGTAGCAGGCGATCAGCATCGGCGGCCAGTGCCTGTTGGATCTGCTCCTCATTTTCGACTTCAACTTCAACCATTACACCCGGTTTGCAGTTCCTGGCCGCACTGACAGCATTGCTGATGGAACCTGCAGCGGTAATATGATTTTCCTTGATCAGGATGCCGTCATATAAACCGCTACGATGATTGTCGCAGCCACCCATGCGTATGGCGTATTTTTGCGCATGGCGTAACCCGGGGATAGTCTTGCGCGTATCCAGAATTCTGACTGGCAGGTCTGCTACTGTTTCGGCATAGCGGTGGGCAAGTGTTGCGGTCGCGGACAATGTCTGCAGGAAGTTCAGGGCTGTGCGTTCTCCGGACAGCAGTGGCCTTGCAGGGCCTGAAAGTGAGCACAGTGTCTGGCCGTCACTGACCGTGTCGCCGTCATGTACCTGCCAGCTTACCGATACGCGACTGTCAAGTTCTGCGAACACGGCATCAAACCATGCCTGACCGCAGACCACAGCCTGCTCCCGGCAGATGACAGTGGCTGTTGCCGTCTGGCCGTCAGGGATCAGTGTGGCAGTAATGTCGCCGCTACCGATATCTTCGTCCAGTGCTGTACGAACTGTGTGCAGCATGTCTTCTTCAAGGACTTCCAGTAACATTCAGGTGGAAAGTTCCAGCAGCTCTATCTCAAATACCAGCGTGGCATTCGGAGGGATAACACCACCGGCACCTGCGGGGCCGTAGGCCAGATCCGATGGAACTACCAGGCGACGGACTCCACCGACCTGCATGCCTTTCACGCCTTCATCCCACCCGGAAATAACGTAGCCGCATTCCATCGGAAAGCTGAAGGGTTCGTCGCGATCACGACTGGAATCAAACTTGGTTTCGTCTTCAAGCCAGCCGGTGTAATGCACGATGGCTGTTTGCCCCCTGCCGGTAGCAGTCTCGCCGGAGCCTGTTTTTATGTCGGTGTAGCGCAAGCCGGAGTCGGTAGTTACTTCTGTCATGGCGGGTTTCCTGTCGGATATGAGAAATAAAATAATAGCATTGCTGCAGTGTTGTTTGCGCCCGGCGGCATTCGCCGCAGGAAGATTTTCCGGTCAGGCCTGTTCAGACCCTGCCTGCAAGCGCGACATGTAGTCGTTTTTCAGCCTGCTCACCAGGCCGGCCAGTAGTATCAGTCCAAGCAGGTTGGGCAGGGCCATGAGTATGTTGGTGATGTCGGCAATATTCCATACCAGTTGCAACGGCACAGCAGCACCAACAATCACCAGTAGCGTATATAAAATGCGGTAGGGAAGTACAGCGCGTTCGCCAAACAGGTAGTAGGCGGAACGATCACCATAGTATGACCAGGCGAGAATAGTGGAATAGGCAAACAGCGCCAGGCTGATCCCGACAATCAGTTCGCCGGCGCCCCCGAGCGTACCGTTGAAGGCATGCGCCGTCAGGGCGGCGCCGGTAAGTGCTTCACTGCTTTCCTTCCATGTGCCGGTGGCGATGATGACCAGGCCGGTCATGGTGCAGATGACGATGGTGTCGATGAAAGGCCCCAGCATGGCAACCAGTCCCTCGCGTACCGGTTCGTTGGTGCGGGCGGCAGCGTGGGCCATGGGTGCAGAACCCAGTCCGGCTTCGTTGGAAAACAGGCCGCGTGCCACACCCCAGCGGATGGCTTCTCCAACCGCGGCACCACCAACCGACCACGGGTTCAGCGCCATGTCGAATATGGTCAGGAAGGCTGCGGGTATCGCGCTGGCATGGGTGAACAGTATGACCAGTGCAGCAATAATGTAGGTGGCAGCCATGAAAGGCACAATGGTGCTGGCAACATGGGCGATACGCTTTATTCCGCCGAGGATAACCAGCCCGACCATCAGGGAGAGTATGCAGCCGACAACCCAGTTGTATTCATTCAACAGCGGGTAGACATAGCCGAGGCCGTCGACGACCGAATTGGCCTGCACCATGTTGCCGATACCAAACGAGGCAACCAGCGTGAAAATCGCAAACAGGGCAGCGGTACGTTTCATTTGCAAGCCATGCAACAGCGTGTACATGGGGCCGCCGGCGACTTTTCCATCGGGTGAGATTTCACGAAATTTCAGTGCCAGGGTACATTCAGTGAACTTGGTGGCCATGCCGAAAAACGCTGTCAGCCACATCCAGAACAGCGCGCCCGGACCGCCCAGCGTGATGGCGGTGGCTACCCCGGCAATGTTGCCGGTACCGATGGTGGCTGACAGTGCGGTGGACAGCGCCTGGAAGTGCGTGACCTCGCCGCTGTCATCACGACGGTCATATTTTCCTGAAATCAGTGCTGCCGCATGGGTGAAACCGCGCACCTGAATCAGTCCCATGCGGATGGTCAGGTACAGACCGGTACCCAGCAGGATGACAAGTGTCAGCGAGTTGCCCCAGAGGAGACCGGAGAGCTGGCTGCTCCAGTCGGTTAGTTGCTCGAGGAAATTCATTGGCGGGTCTCAGGGGTCGGGTATTTAAGTGTCAGGGTATTGCCCTGTTGACTGAAATCCAGTTGTTTGAGAAAGCTCATGCCCAGCAGCACGGCATTACTGCGGTCGTGCGGGTTGATGCTGGCGCGTACCGGTCCGAGTGTCAGCGGGCCCAGCTGAATTTCCCGGGCAGTGGTTTGCCACGCGGTAATGGTGCCATTGGCCGTATGGTAGTTGGTCGTCTGACCACGCTGCAGTCCGAGCCGGTCTGCAATCGCGACGGGAATAGAGACATCGGTTGCACCGGTGTCCAGCATGAATTCTACCGGCTGTCCGTTGATGGCGCCGGTCGCGACATAGTGACCGAAACGGTTGCGCTGTAAACGTACTTCAGGAACGCCCGCTGTGATGTTGCCAGCAAGCTGTTGATTGGGATTCTTTTGCTTGTCGAGCCGGTCATTGAAGAACAGTGTCAGCAACATCAGCAGGAGAATCCAGGCAGCAATCACCATACCTCTGCCTAAGCCTTTTGATGTCGCTGCGTTGTTTTCCGGTTCGTGCATGCCGGCATTATACATAGGCTGTTGCATCGGTAGTCCGGGCTTTACCAGGCCAGTCGCAGTCCGGCAAAGATATGCCGCTTTTCCGGGGTATGAAAATTCCTGAAACTGGCTCGTTTGACAGCCGGGCGTGTATGCAGGCTGCCGCCACGCAGGCTGTAGTGGTGATCATCAAACCAGGGTTGTGAATATTCCTTGTAGGGAAAGGCCTTAAAGCCGGCATAGGGATAGAACGGATTGTGACACCATTCCCAGACGCGGCCGGTTTGTTCCAGAAACTGCAGACGACAGGCGACTTCCCACTGGTGCTCGTGTGGTAACCGGCCACCGGCCCAGCGGGCAAAGGCGGCGGCTTCGTGTTGCGAGATGCCATGCAGCGCATCGCTGCCATCAAGTGCGTAGGCACCGCGCACACCAATGCCGTACCAGTTGCCTGCGTCGTCCAAACGCCAGTGTTCCGGGCTGCCTGCCTTGTATTGCTGCTGCCATTGCCAGCCAGTATCGCTCCAGTGCGCTGCGTTTGCATAGCCACCATCTTCCATAAAGGCCAGGTACTCACTGTTACTGACAGGGTTGCGTGCAATCTCGAAGGGACCGAGCGTAGCTTGTTGTGCCGGCAACTCGTTGTCACAGGCGACGGGCGCCGTACCACCAACCCGGTAGTGCCCGGGTTGCACGCAGACCCTGTCCTGCCGGGTCGGGCGTGATGTGATCGGCTGGCTTGCCTGAAAGTCAGGAGTAGCTAAAGCCAGTGCACGTTGAGTGAGTACCGCGAGCATGTTCTCGTAGTGCTGGCTGTAGTGCTGAATGAGAAAATGCAGCAGGTAGTCGTCTCGCATCAAGGGGTGCTCAACCAGTGCGGCCGGTGCTGTGTCGAGTGTCTCGGCATTCAGCGACTGCATGCCGAGAGTCCACTGTATCAGCACGTCAATGGGCGGCAGTCTTGCTCCGCGTTCCGGCTTGGGTGTCATGCCGGCGATATAGATGTCGGCGACGGGTGCGGTAAAGCGGTCATCGCCCAGAACGATTTCCTGCAGCCAGTAACATTCTGTATAGGTGCAGTGCCCAAGATGCCAGCCAAGTGGACTCAGATCAGGGTGGTATTGCCGGCGGTAGCTGTCATCCTGCAGCGGTTCAAGCAGCGCCATGACCAGCTCCTGCGTCAGGCGCAGCTCATTCAGCAGCGCAGCAGAGCTCACAGGGCGAGTAGCTCGGGTGGATTGTCAGGTTCGATAATCAGCAGGTGATGTTCCGGTACCGGTTGCCAGAAATCATCTTCAGTCAGGCGCTCGGAAGCAATCACTTGTCCGGCCGGAAACAACTCATCGTCAGTTGTGTAATAAAGAGACGGACACTCGTGGTTGATACCATGACGTGCGGCATACAGCTTGATGCCATCCGTGACAATAATATTCAGCAGTGCAGCCTGGGTTGTTATCATTTCCGCCAGCAAGCTAAACAGTTGGCGGATGGCAGCTGGCAGTCCACCCGTGGCATCATCCAGCAGCAGTTGCCGCAGGCAGGCAAACAGGTATTCCGAGTCGGTATTGCCACGTATGTCAGCGGCAATTTCGGGTATCAGCATGGCAGTAATTTCCGGCTGTACACAGTGATGGAAGTCCCTGATGAAACCGTTGTGTGTGAACAGATGCTGCGCGTCACAGAATGGAGCGGTGTTGAACTGGTGTACCGGGTTGCCGGATGTGGCGCTGCGTACCTCTGCAAGCCAGAGCGGGGCTGTCAGTGTGCGTGCAAGCCCCGGCAGGTTACTGTCAGCCCAGATGGGCAGGGCGCTGGTGTAGGCTGTGGGAATGTCGTCCGGGCTATACCAGCCAAATCCGAACCCGTCGGCATTCAGTTTGGCATATTTGAGTTCCCGGGGTTCCCAGGATTGCCGGTAAAGACTGTGTGGTGGCTCCAGCAGAAACTGTTGCAGCGGGATGGCAGGTCCAAGGTAGGCGGCGAGTCTGCACATGTGTCCGGTGTGCTGTGCGGGTTACAGCAACAGGTACTCAAGCAACGCCTTCTGGGCATGCATGCGGTTTTCCGCTTCATCCCAGACGACACTTTTTGATCCGTCAATAACATCGGCGGTGACTTCTTCACCGCGGTGGGCAGGCAGACAGTGCATAAACAGGGCGTCGCCTGCCGCTGCATTCATGATGTTGCTGTCAATCTGGTACCGGGCAAAGGCCTTTTCCCGCAGCAGTTGCTCTTCTTCCTGTCCCATGCTGGCCCATACGTCTGTGACCACCAGGTCGGCATTGTCTGCCGCCTCGGCGGGGTCGCGCATTATGACGGCGCTTGCTGCTGCTGCCTGCAGAACTTTAGTGTCCGGGTCGTAACCCTCGGGGCAGGCAATATTCAGGGTGAAGCCGTATTGACGGGCGGCATTTATATAAGAATGACACATGTTGTTGCCATCACCGATCCACGCGACCGTTTTTCCCTGCATGTCACCACGGTGTTCAAACCATGTCTGCATGTCGGCCAGCAGCTGGCAGGGATGATACAGGTCGGTAAGCGCGTTAATGACCGGGACTTCCGAACAGGCAGTAAAGCGTTCGATCTTTTCATGTTCGAATGTTCTGATCATGATGACATCTGCCATGCGGGACAGTACACGTGCCGAATCTTCAATTGGTTCGCCGCGGCCCAGCTGAGTATCTCGCGGAGACAGAAAGATGGCCGTGCCGCCGAGTTGTGCCATGCCGGCCTCGAAAGACATACGTGTGCGGGTGGATGACTTTTCAAACACCATGGCCAGGACCTTGTTCTTTAACGTCTCATGCAGGCTGCCGGCCTTGCGTATTGCCTTGAGTTCTATGCCGCGTGTGATCAGGCCGCGAAGTGTATTCGGAGAAAGATCAAGCAGTGTTAAAAAGTTCTTGTGCGTCATGATTTACTGACCAATAAATTCACGTATCAGGTTGCTGACCTGCTCGACGATCATGTCGGCCTGCTTGTCTGTCAGTATCAGCGGTGGCAGCAGACGAACTACCCGGTCCGCCGTTACATTAATCAGCAGGCCCTGCGTTACCGCCTTCTGTACCAGTTCGCCGCAGGGCCGGTCGAGTTCAATGCCAATCATCAGGCCCTGCCCGCGTATTTCATTGATGCCTTCAACATCAGCGAGTGCTGCCGAGAAGCCGGTCAGCATGTGTGCGCCAAGTTTTTCGGCATTCGCGACGCACTGTTGCTGTTCGAGTGAATCCAGTACGGCTATTGCAGCACGGCAGGCCAGCGGGTTGCCGCCAAACGTGGTGCCGTGACTGCCCGGCTGCATCATCTCGGCGGCCTTGCCTCTGGCCAGGCAGGCCCCCACGGGGACACCATTACCCAGCGCCTTGGCCAGCGTTGTGACATCGGGGCTGGCGTGGCTGTGCTGGTAGGCAAACCATTTGCCGGTACGTCCCATGCCTGTCTGGATTTCATCCAGCATCATCAGCCAGTCATTATCGTCACAGATAGCACGTATCCCGTCGAGATAGGTTGTATCCGGAATGTTGATGCCGCCTTCACCCTGTATGGGTTCCAGCAGAATGGCGGCAACAGACTGGCTGTTTGCAGCCACCGTCCTGATGGCCTCGAGATCATTGTAGGGTACGCGAATAAAACCTTGCACCAGTGGTTCAAAGCCGGCCTGCACCTTGCGATTACCGGTAGCGGTCAGTGTTGCCAGTGTACGCCCGTGGAAACTGTTTTCCATGACAATGATGGCAGGGTTATCGATGTTCTTGCTGTGGCCAAACAGTCGTGCGATTTTAATGGCTGCTTCATTCGATTCGGCGCCGGAGTTGGAGAAGAATACCCGGTCCATGCCAGAAAGTTCGCACAGTCTGTCAGCCAGTTGTTCCTGCAAGGCGATGCCGTAGAGGTTGGAAGTGTGGACCAGTTTTCCGGCCTGTTCAGCGATAGCCCGGGTGACGGCTGGATGGGCATGGCCGAGTCCGCACACGGCGATGCCGCTGAGCGCGTCCAGATATTGCCTGTTTTCGCTGTCCCATAGCCAGATGCCTTCACCGCGTTCAAACTGCACCGGAAGACGGTTATAGGTCGACATAACATGTTCTGCCATTTTTACATTGCCCAAAATAGAAAAGGCAGTCCTTTTCAGACTGCCAGTATTTATTGATCCTGATTTTATCGCTGATTGCCTGAAAAGCGCAAACCCGGCTACTGGCCGGGTTTGCAGTTCCTGCTACGGCTGTTTCAGACGTTGTCTGTCTGCAAATTCTCCGTATAAGTCCTGTTGTGCTGCTAGAACGGCAGTCCGTGCATATGTCCGGTCATGCACATCAGCATCGGGATGGACAGCAACGTGTTGGTGCGTGATGCCATCAGGGCTACCTTCTTGGCGCCGGCGATTTGATCTGCACTGGCATCCACAATACCGAGGATCTTTTTCTGGTTTGGCCAGATGAGTACCCAGACGTTGAACAGCATGATAGTGCCCAGCCAGGCACCGATACCGATAACCTGCCAGCCATCCTGCAGGGTAAATGCAGCAACAACGCCACCTTCACCAAGGTGTTGCAGTGCACCAACGCCGGTCACCCAGGTTGCAACGGCGCCCCAGCGAAACCACAGCAGTGCACGCGGTGCGACATATTTGTTGATCGCGGCAGGACCAGGGCCCCCTTCGTCACCCAGTGCTTCACCGACAGCCGGTACCTGCACAAAGTTGAAGTAGTACAGCAGGCCGATCCAGACCACGCCGGCCAGCACATGAAACCAGACTTCAAGTTCGAGTGCATTGATGCCAGACATCCCCAGACCGAGTACGATCAGGATGGCAAGGATGAAACCCGAAACGATGGTTCCCAGGATGGATGTTAATGGATTCATGTGTTCGACTCCTTTATGGCCCGCAGGCTGATTGTTGTAGCGGTAGTTTGTAATAGGTGACTAAAATACTCGGGAATGGGAGGATACGGCAGCAGTTGTCACTTTGCAATACCGGTATGTTCTTATGGAGCGAAAAAATTACTATATTAATCAATCAGATATTAGATTCGACGCAAGCCAGGATGCAGGCAGGTGTGCGGTATGAATACGATTGAACTCAGCCTGTTTTCGAGCCGGCTGACAGCTGTGTGCGATGAAATGGGGGCGGTACTGCAGCGTGCCGCATTCTCGACCAATATCAAGGACCGGCTGGATTTCTCCTGCGCGGTGTTTGGTGCGGATGGGGAGTTGTGTGCGCAGGCCGCGCATATTCCTGTCCACCTGGGGAGTATGGCGTTCGCGATGCAGGACCTGGTGGCCGGCACGGACTGGGCGCCGGGCGATGTCGTGATTGTGAATGACCCGTTTCTGGGCGGGACACACCTGCCGGATATTACCCTGATCACACCGGTGTACGCGGGTGAAGTGCTTGTGGGCTTTGTGGCTAATCGTGCACATCATGCAGACATTGGTGCCGACACCCCGGGTTCCATGCCGATTTCGCGCTCCCTGGAGGAAGAAGGCATCGTGATTGCGCCAACGCACCTGGTGCGTGCCGGGCAACCTGTTGCCGGGGTGATGCAGCGCATAGTGGCTGCCATTGCCAGTCCGGTACAAATGGAAGGCGATCTGGCGGCACAGCTGAGTGCAAACCGTGCCGGCGAGCAGCGCCTGGCAGAACTGGCGCACGCGACAGGATTGCATGCGTTCAAGACGGGGCTTGCGGCGGTTAACCACTACGGGGCAAGGCTTGCAGAAGAGGCGCTGGCGGCGATCCCGGATGGCCGTTATTTCTTCCAGGATGTGATGGATGATGATGGTCTTGGAGCACAGGACATTCCGGTAGCGGTGACCATACAGGTCAGCGGTGGCAAGGTTGAAGTCGACTTCACGGGCACGGCCACGCAGGCTGAGGGCAATATTAACTGCCCCTTGTCGGTGACTGCTGCCGGTGTGTTTTATGTGTTTCGTTGTTTAATGCCGCCACATACGCCTGCTTGTGCCGGCAGTTTTCAAGGTATCCGCCTGTCTGCACCCGAGGGCTGTCTGGTCAATGCGCAGCGGCCGGCTGCGGTGGCGGCCGGTAACGTCGAGACCAGCAGTCGCATCGTGGATGTTGTGATGGGCGCGCTGGCGCAGGCGCTGCCTGATAAAATTCCCGCTGCCAGCCAGGGGACCATGAATAACCTGGCGATGGGTGAGCGGAATGAGGGGTTTTGCTGGGATTATTACGAAACCATGGGTGGCGGTATGGGGGCTGGCAGCCGGTGGGCCGGTCTCAGTGCGACCCAGTCACACATGACAAACACCCTGAATACGCCGATTGAAGTGCTGGAGATGGATTTTCCGTTGCGGGTGAATCGTTACCAGCTGCGCAGCGGCTCCGGTGGTACTGGCAGGCACTGCGGCGGTGATGGTCTGGTGCGTGAATTTGAGTTTCTTGCGCCTGCTGTGGTGACCTTGCTGACGGAGCGTCGTCGCCACCAACCCTGGGGCCTGCATGCGGGGACAGCCGGAGCAGCCGGTGAAAACAGGTACAATGGCAAGTTGTTGCCGAGCAAGATTACGCTGAACGCACGGGCCGGTGAACAGTTAACCGTATCTACGCCCGGCGGTGGTGGATGGGGGCAGGCTGATGAATGATGTCGGCAAGCCGGTTAGAGTCGCTGTCAGAACTTTTATTGAATTAAATGCATAAACAGATAAAGAAGGATTGTTTTACCATGAGAATAATATTTTCGAACTTGCTGCTGATGGTTGCCTGTCTTTACCTTACGGGATGCGCGGATCTGCATGGCGGGGGTGTCGGGGCTGGCAGTGAACGGCGCTCATTTCAGGAAATTACCGCCGATGCCAGGATTACCTCCAGCATTAATACGGAATACTTCAAGGATGACCTGATTCATACTATAAGAATTGATGTGGATACCCATCGCGGGATTGTCACCCTGCATGGTTATGCGGATCACCAGGAAGAAGCCACCCGCGCAATCGATATTGCACTGGATACGCCAGGTGTGAGCAAGGTGATTTCCAATCTTGTTATCAAGAACCAGGCCCTGTCACCGAGGGGTGTGGTTTACCAGAAGGCCCCACCGAAAAACTGAGGCCGTTGTGCCATCGCTACACCAGCAAACGGATAACTAACAGGCATGTGCGGCATTTGTGGTGAACTGCGTTTTGACGGGCAAGCGCCTGACGAAACAGCACTGAGAAACATGATCGAAAAGCTGGCACGGCGTGGTCCGGATGCCGGTGGCCATTATGTTTCAGGTCCTGTTGCCCTTGGTCACCGACGCCTTGCGGTGATTGATCTCTCCGAGCGCTCTGCACAGCCGATGGTCGATAGCACGCTGGATCTTGTACTGGTGTTCAATGGCACTATCTATAATTACCCGCAACTCAGGGAGCAGTTGATTGCAAAGGGGTACAGTTTTTTTTCGGGCGGTGACAGCGAAGTTATTCTGAAGGCCTATGCCGAGTGGGGTGATGATTGCCCGCAGTATTTACAAGGCGTGTTTGCCTTTGCCATCTGGGATGTCAGGAAACAGCGGCTGTTTCTGGCGCGCGATCGTTTTGGGGTCAAGCCGCTATATTACAGTATTACGTCTGCAGGCGTACGCTTCGCATCTACCAGCCAGGCGCTGATTGCCGGTGGCGATGTAGATGACACCATCGACCCGGTTGCCTTGCATCACCACCTGAGTTTGCACGCTGTGGTGCCGGCACCACGCACCCTGTTGCGTGGCCTGCGTAAAATGCGTCCGGCGCACAGTCTGATGTTCTCGATGCACGGAAAGCGTGAACTAAAACGCTACTGGCAACTGGATGCGTCTCCCTGTCATGAAAGCAGGAGTGAATGGGAGTGGATAGAGGCTACCCATGAGGCTTTAAAACGCGCGGTAGACAGACGCCGCGTGATCGCCGATGTGCCGGTGGGTGTTTTATTGTCCGGCGGGCTGGATTCCAGTCTGCTGGTGGCGTTGCTGGCAGAGGCTGGCAACAGCGACATAGTGACTTTTTCGGTTGGTTTTGAAGACGAGCCTGAAGAAAGCGGTAACGAGTTTGAATATTCCGACCTGGTTGCGGACTTGTATGCTACCCGGCACCATCGTTTTACCATTCCAAATACAGAAGTTCTGGCACGCCTGCCTGAAGCCGTAGACAACATGGCAGAGCCGATGGTCGGCCAGGATGCAGTTGCCTTTTACCTGCTGGGCGAGCGTGTTTCCCGCGAGGTCAAGGTGGTACAGAGCGGGCAGGGTGCCGACGAGGTGTTTGCCGGATATTTCTGGTACCAGCAAATGCAGGCAGCAAAGGGAAGCGATATTGAACGTTTCCGTCCGTTGTATTTTGATCGCTCGCACGAGGAAATGGAACAGCTGGTTGCCCCGGATTATCACGGGCCAGACTACACGACGCCGCGCGTGGCGCAGGGCTTGTCGGGGGTCGGTGCCGATCGTTTTCTCAATCGCGTGCTCGGCTACGATGTCACCACCTTGATTGTCGATGACCCGGTCAAGCGTGTCGACAATATGACCATGGCCTGGGGGCTGGAAGCCAGGGTGCCGTTTCTGGACCAGGAACTGGTTGACCTGGTTGCGTGTATGCCGCCGGAGGTGAAGCTCAAATCTGGCGGCAAACACCCGCTGAAAATTATTGCGCGTGATTTGCTGCCCGAGGTCGTGGTGGACCGGCCCAAGGGCTATTTTCCGGTGCCATCACTGAAGTTTGTACGCGGTGAAGTGCTGGAGTTTATGCGTGATGTGCTTGACTCAAGGGCTTGCCGGGAACGAGGTCTGTTTCGGCGTGCGTATGTTGAACAGTTGCTGGACCAGCCTGAGCGGGCGCATACACCGATTCTGGGTAACAAATTGTGGCATCTGGCATTGCTGGAATTCTGGCTGCAGCGTAATACCGGCAAATCCACTTGATTAGTAGCTTTTCTGGTTGCGCCCAAAAAGGGTACACTAGCGACCAGAAATTATTCACAGATTCAAATGACTACAGAGGGTAAGGTTATGGACGTAATGGACAGAATTGACGCCGCGGTAAAGGAAAGCCCGGTAGTGATTTTTATGAAGGGCACGCCGCAAATTCCGCAATGCGGTTATTCCAGCCGTACGGCACAGGCGCTTACCGCATGCGGTCAGGAATTTGCACATGTTAATGTGCTGGCCGATCCGGAGATATTTCAGAACCTGTCGCGCTACGCCAACTGGCCAACATTTCCGCAGGTTTACATCAATGGCGAGTTGGTCGGCGGATGCGATATCACCATGGAGTTGTATCAAAAAGGTGAATTGCAGAAGATGGTCAAGGAAGCGGTTGAAAAGGAATAGCTTTTATTTGGTGTAGGAGCGGACCGTGTCCGCGATTGTTGTTTGAACGAAAAAACCTAATCGCGGACACGGT
>DAOVVG010000237.1 GCA_030632175.1 Gammaproteobacteria bacterium | reverse complement strand
GACCTTGTCCGCGAATGGTTTACCGTTATTGGTTTGTCTAGCCGGGATAAATACCGTGTGGTTGCAGTACGCCGGTGGCGAATCCAATCATTAACAGGATAAACAGCAGTACCGACAGGCTGACCCTTACCGTGAGTGCTTTGACGGTTCGTTCAGAAGCCCCCTTGTCTCTCATGAGGAAAAACAGACCGCTGAAGAGGCTGCCAATGATGGCAAGCAGGAACACGACAATAATGATTTTTGTGAGCATTGGGATAACCGGGTTGGCTGGATAATGACTGCTAGTATAGCAAAACGGGACTGGTGATGAGATTAGGGGCCTTCGATTTCAGGCCAGGCCTGTGGCCAACGGTTGTCACGCTGTTGCTGTTGCCCGCGATGACCGGGCTGGGCATCTGGCAACTGGATCGGGCCAACTGGAAACAGGGTCTGGTTGATGCACATGCAGGTCAGGGCCGATTGCCCCCCGTGAGTCTTGCGGCATCCGGGGCTAGCGATGAGATGCAATATCGCCGGGTATTTGCACGGGGCTACTACGACATGGAGCACCAGCTATTGCTGGATAACAAAACGTTTCAGGGGCATGCCGGCTATCATGTGCTTACACCCTTGCGCCTGGCTGATTCAGATGCGGTCGTGCTGGTTAACCGCGGCTGGGTCCCGGTAGGAAATAGCCGGGCCGTGTTGCCGGATATTCCGGGGACCAGCGGGGAAGTGCTGGTAGATGCCACCATCAAGTTGCCACCAAAGAGACTTTTCCGGCTGGGTTCTGTAGATGAAGCCAATACAAGCTGGCCGAAGGTCGTGCAGCAGATCGAAATGGGGCCGCTGGAACAGCTTCTGGACGTTACGCTGGAGCCGTTGATACTGTTGCTGGACAAGGATGACGAGTTCGGTTTTTTCCGGGACTGGAAGCCTGTTTACGGGGTTACGCCTGACAAGCATCGTGCTTACGCGGTGCAGTGGTTTACGCTCGCTGTCGTGCTGCTGCTGATTTACATAGGCGTGAACTCCAGGCGTATATCAAACGAGAAATGACGGGAACACGATGAAAGAGAAAAGAGTTTTATCTGTTGTCCTGCAGCGAGGGTTTCTGAGCTCGCGCCAGGCGATGGTGTTGCTGGGTCTGCTGTTCATGACGCCGGCATTTGTTGCCTGGGTTATGCATAACAGTAGCGAGGAAGGCTGGCGTCCTGAAGGCACCACCAACCGGGGTATGCTGGTGCATCCGGCCAGGCCACTGACACTGCCTGCCGACATGATGGTTGCCGAGGTGTCCGCGAATGACTACTTGCCGGGTAAATGGACGCTGGTGTATATCGGTGGTGCAGACTGTGATGACGTGTGCAGTAGCAATCTTTACAAGATGCGCCAGGTAAGGATTGCCCAGAATGAAAACATGAAACGGGTTCAGACCCTGTACATAGTATTGGGAGATGAGTTGTCTGCGGCATTGCGCAAACTGCTTGAAAAGGACCATGCCAATATGGATGTAGCTATTGTTCCGGCAAGCCAGGCCGGGCAATTTGCGCCGGATTTTCTGGTTGATGGTGTACCCATGGAAGGTGCCGAGCGTGTTTATTATATCGATCCTCTGGGCAATTTGATGATGTACTACCCGGCCGATGCCAATCCGGGCGGGATGCTGAAAGATCTGAAGAAACTGCTGAAGTACTCGAAAATCGGCTAGTGAATGCGCCATGATCGATTTCATTAAAAGCTATCTGGGCCTGTGTAAACTCAAGGTCGTGGCGTTGATTGTGTTTACCGCCATGGTTGGTATGTTCCTGGCAACATCGCCACCCGGCATGGTGCCGTGGGATGTGCTGCTGCTTGGTAACCTCGGGATAGGCATGGCTGCATCAGCTGCCGCTGCCATTAACCATGTCCTGGATGCGCGTGAGGATGCCAAGATGACGCGCACCCATAACAGGCCGCTGCCGCAAGGGGAGATTAATGCCGGCAACGCGATGATATTCGCTATCCTGCTGGGTGCGTTGTCCATGGTTATCCTGGTGGTGTTTATTAACACCCTGACCGCAGTGCTGACTTTCCTGTCGCTGGTCGGTTATGCGGTTGTCTATACCATGTACCTGAAGCGGGCGACGCCACAGAACATTGTCATTGGTGGCGCCGCTGGCGCCGCACCCCCGGTACTGGGCTGGACCGCGCTGACTGGCACGATTGACCCGCATGCCCTGTTGCTGTTCCTGATTATCTTTATCTGGACACCGCCGCATTTCTGGGCGCTGGCGATTCATCGACGTGATGAATACGCGAAAGTTGATATTCCGATGTTGCCGGTGACGCACGGCGTACCGTTCACGCGCCTGCAGATACTGCTCTACACGGTGATGCTGATAATCGTCAGTGTATTGCCGTTTGTGTTCAGGATGAGCGGTTTGTTCTACCTGGCCGGCGCACTGTTGCTGGGAGGCGGTTTTCTCTATTACGCCATCCTGCTGATGAAGGGTGATGACGAAAGTGTGGCCATGAAGACCTTTGGCTATTCCATCTGGTACCTGATGGCGATGTTTACTATTTTACTGGTGGATCATTACCTGCCGTTGCTGGCCTGAATATCACCTGTTGTTAGCCGGTTTTATCTCACGAGGAATGATTTCCCGGATATTATATCGCGCCCGAGAAACGCTGCTGCGTGGTGTTTGGCGTAAAATTTACCCGATTGGCCAGGTAGTAACCTGTTCTCGATCAACCGAACGTATCCTGCGTGATGCTCTGGTACCAGCCGCGGGCATAGCGGGCTTCATTTTTGCGGTACTCATCGGGTACATCCATGGGGCTGACGCCGCCTGACCCTTCCACCTTCACGATTTTGCCATCCTGCAGCCGGTAGACGGCGGCAACCGAGATACCGTAGTCCGGTGCGATCAGGCTGTAACAGGTATTTACATAGGAAGGATCGGGCATGGTGGTGCCGCCCAGTTCACTGACAATGGCGGCGGCGCACACTTTTGCCTGGCTGTTGGCTGCAAAGCCCGATTTCGGCATTTTACCGGCGATGGCGGCATCACCGATGACATGGATGTTTGATTGCAACGTGGACGCAAAGCTGCGCTGGTCAACCGGGCACCAGCCGTCGTTATTCACCAGGTCGGCCGCATGTACGATCGCGCCCGCCTTCTGGGGTGGAATGAAATTAATTACATCAGCAGTAACGGGGTCGCCGATCTCCGGGTACAGTGTCCTGGTTGCAGCATCCACCCGGTCGATCCTGCCGCCGTCCGATCCCTTTACCCATTCAATCATGTCGGGATACAGCTGTTCCCACGCCTGCATGAACAGTCCCTGTTTGGAAAACTTGTCCTTGGCATCCAGGATCAGGAGTTTTGACCGGGGCTTGTGGGTCTTCAGGTAGTTGGCGATGAGGCTGGCACGTTCATAGGGCCCCGGCGGGCAGCGGAACGGGTTGTCCGGCGGTGCAATAACGACCACGCCGCCGTCGGCCATGGCCTCCAGCTGGCTGCGCAAAGTGATGGTCTGTGGTCCGGCCTTCCAGGCATGAGGGATGATGTCACTGGTTGTTTCATCCAGGCCCTCGACATCATTCCAGCGGAGATCGACACCCGGTGAAACCACCAGCCGGTCGTACTCGAGTTCGCCGCCGTTTTGCAGGCTAACCCGGTTACCGGCGGGATCGATAGCCGTGACTTCATCCTGTAGTACATTGACGCCGTGCTGCGTACGCAGGGCATCGTAAGTGTGCTGGATGGAATTCATGTCCTGCAGACCGCCCAGTACGGCATTGCTGAAGGGGCAGGTTACAAAGCGGGCATCCCGCTCCACCAGTGTGACCTGAATCGACGGATTGAACCGGCGCAGGTACTTGGCGCAGGTGGCGCCGCCGAAACCACCACCGACCACCACCACCCGTGGACCTGCACCGGGCTTTCCTCCGGAACAGCCACCCAGCGTTAATCCCATGGTGCCCAGTGCGGTGACGCTGCCGGCCGCCCCCAACAGGTGAATAAATCTGCGGCGCGATAGTGAGTTCATTGTTTCACCGCCTGTTCACGGCCAGCAAAGTAGTCGGCAATCAGCTGGATCTCTTCGTCTGTATAACCGGTCGCATGACGGCCCATCACCGTACTGGGCCACTCGCCGGTACTGAATTGCCGGAGCGCTGTTGCAATGAAGTCAGATGATTTGCCACCGATGCTGGGGATGGAGCCGGGACTTTTGCCGTCGGTCCCGTGGCAACCCGCGCAGGAGACACTCAGCATCGTAGCGCGGCTGAT
>DAOVVG010000110.1 GCA_030632175.1 Gammaproteobacteria bacterium | reverse complement strand
CCCCACTCATCCGGGTGCCAGGAGTGGGTAACACTACGGAAGACCCGTTCAGGATGCGGCATCATGATGGTTGCGCGACCATCGGCAGTCGTCAGGCCGGTAATGCCCAGCGGTGAACCGTTCGGGTTGTACGGATACTGTTCTGCGATCTTGCCATGACCATCTAGATAGCGCGCCGCTACCAGTCCGGCCTGCCGTACTGCCTCCGCGCCCGACGCATCAGCAAATTCCGCGCGCCCTTCCCCGTGCGCCACGGCAATCGGCAAAATCGAACCTTCCATACCGGCAAAAAACAGCGACGGTGAAGGCAGAATCTCCAGCCGGGAAAAGCGCGCCTCGAATTGTTCGGACTTGTTACGCACAAAACGCGGCCAGTGCCCGGCTCCCGGAATCAGTTCCCGGAGCGTCGACAACATCTGGCAGCCATTACACACGCCCAGCGCAAAACTGTCCTGGCGTTCAAAGAATGCCGTGAACATATCGCGTAACTGCGCATGAAACAGCACCGACTTGGCCCAGCCCTGCCCGGCGCCCAGTACATCACCGTAGGAAAATCCGCCACAGGCGACCATGCCCTTAAAGGCATCCAGCGACACTCTGCCCGACAGCAGGTCACTCATGTGTACATCGACCGCATCGAAGCCGGCGCGATGAAAGGCTGCGGCCATTTCAACCTGGCCGTTAACACCCTGCTCGCGCAGGATGGCCACCTGCGGACGTACACCCGTTGCGATCAGGGGTGCCGCCACATCTTCATTCATATCAAAGCTGACGACCGGACGAACACCCTGGTCGTCCACGTCCAGCAGGCCGTCGAACTCCTGCTGCGCGCACGCCGGATTATCACGCAAGGCCTGCATTTGACAGGTCGTCTCGGACCAGGCACGTTGCAAATCAACACGCGTTTCAGACAACACTGCCTGGCCGTTAACCGTGACCTCGACACGGTCGTCTGTATTCAGCGTACCAATCACCTGCGTCACGGCATCCAGTCCATGTTTTTTCAGGGTATTCAGAACTGACGGGGTATCCGGGCGGCGCAGCTGCAGCACGGCACCGAGTTCTTCAGAGAACAGCAGCGTGGCAGCATCGGCACCCGGGCTATCCAGATTCAGGGTCACACCGGCATGACCGGCAAAGGCCATCTCGCAGACGCTGACAAGCAGACCGCCGTCAGAGCGGTCATGGTAGGCAAGCAGAATACCGGCAGCATTCAGTTCCTGTATAGCGGCGAAAAATCCGCGTAACAAAGCAGGGGTATCGAGATCCGGTGGAATGCAACCAATCTGCTTGTACACCTGTGCCAGCGCAGAGCCGCCCAGACGATTATTGCCCTCGCCAAGATCAATCAGCACCAGGTCGGTCTCTCCCTGATCGGTACGCAATTGCGGGGTAAGCGTTTTACGCACATCGGCCACCGGTGCGAACGCGGAAATAACCAGCGACAGCGGTGCTGTCACGGCCTGTTCACCGCTCTCGCCCCAGACACTCTTCATGGACATGGAGTCCTTGCCCACCGGAATCGCAATACCCAGTGCCGGACACAGTTCCTTGCCCACCGCCTTGACGGTATCAAACAAAATGGCATCCTCGCCCGGGTGTCCGGCCGGCGCCATCCAGTTGGCAGACAATGCAATACGGCCGATGTCTTCAATATGACTGGCAGCAATATTGGTCAGCGCCTCACCCACGGCCATGCGCCCGGAGGCCGGTCCGTGCAACAGCGCAACCGGCGTACGTTCACCCATGGCCATCGCCTCGCCGGTATACCCCGCATAGTCCGAGGCGGTAACCGCCACATCCGCGACCGGCACCTGCCAGGGCCCTACCATCTGGTCCCGGGTCACCATGCCGGTCACCGAACGGTCACCGATGGTAATCAGAAAGGTCTTGTTGGCGACGCCCGGCAAGCGCAATACCCGGTAGATGGCTTCACTGATATCCAGATTGGCGGTGGAGAATGCTTCGTTAACCACCGGCATTCGCCGGACATCACGCACCATCTTCGGCGCCTTGCCCAGTAGCAAGCTCATGGGCAAATCAATCGGGGAGTTATCGAAATGACTGTCGCCCAGCACCAGCTGCTGCTGCTCGGTCGCCACACCAATCACCGCGCAGGGACAGCGCTCACGCTCACACAGCGCTTCAAATTCCGGCAGATGCGCCCGGTCAATCGCCAGCACATAACGTTCCTGTGACTCATTGCACCAGACCTGCATCGGCGACATACCGGGATCATCATTGGGAATAGTACGCAGCTCAAAACGCCCGCCACGCTGACAGTCATTTACAATTTCGGGAACCGCGTTGGACAGGCCACCGGCACCGACATCATGAATCGAAACAATCGGGTTTTCATCACCCAGTGCCCAGCAGGCATCGATGACTTCCTGTACGCGCCGTTCCATTTCCGGGTTACCGCGTTGCACCGACGCAAAATCGAGATCTTCCGCACTGGCGCCACTGGACATGGAAGAGGCTGCCCCGCCACCCAGCCCGATTAACATGGCCGGCCCGCCGAGTACCACGATCGGCGTTTCGGCCGGAATCTCGCGCTTGTTCACATGCTCATCACGCACCATGCCGCAACCACCCGCCAGCATGATGGGCTTGTGATAACCACGCAGCTCGTCACCTTCACTGCCGGGAACCCGTTCTTCAAAGGTGCGGAAATAACCGCACAGGTTGGGACGACCAAACTCGTTACTGAAGGCCGCCGCACCCAACGGACCGTCCAGCATGATATCCAGTGCAGAGGCAATACGCGCTGGTTTGCCATGATCAGTCTCCCACGGCTGGGGAAAATCAGGAATGCGCAGGTTGGAAACTGAAAAGCCACACAAACCCGCCTTGGGTTTCGCACCACGGCCGGTAGCCCCCTCATCCCGTATTTCACCACCGGTACCGGTGGCGGCACCGGGGAACGGCGAAATCGCCGTCGGATGATTATGAGTCTCGACCTTGATAACAAGGTGGGCGTTTTCTGCATGCGGCGTGTAGCGATGCGATGCAGTATCGGCAAAAAAGCGCTGTACCGGGTAACCTTTTGTGACGGCCGCATTATCGCTGTAGGCCGACAGCACATTGTCCGGACTGGCATTGTAGGAGGCACGAATCATGTCAAACAGGCTGCTGTCCTGCGCCTCGCCGTCAATGACCCAGCTGGCATTGAATATCTTGTGGCGGCAGTGCTCGGAGTTTGCCTGCGCAAACATCATCAGCTCCACGTCGACAGGATTTCTGCCCAACGCGGTAAAACTTTCTACCAGGTAATCAATCTCGTCAGCGGATAACGCCAGGCCGAACTCGCCATTGGCGGTAACCAGCGCATCGCGCCCGCCACCCAGCACATCAACCGTCTCACAGGGTGCCGGCACGGCATGACGGAACAGCGCATCTGTGTCATTGATATTAAACAGTACCGCTTCTGTCATGCGGTCATGGATCAATGGCAACACCTGCTGCCGCTGTGTTCCTGAAAGCCCTGTGCTATCGCCCGCCTCAAACGTGTAGACAATACCGCGTTCAACGCGACGCACTTTTTCCAACCCGCAGTTATGCACGATATCGCTGGCCTTGCTGGACCAGGGCGAGATGGTACCGGGGCGCGGCACCACCACGAAGGAAAAACCGGACGGTTTTTCTGCAGGCGTCTCCGGCCCGTAACTCAGCAACTGCGCCAGCACACCCTGCTCGTCCGGGGACAGTGCCTCATCAAGCTCGGCAATATGCAGGAACTCTGCATGAATACCGGTCAGCGATGGCACGTGTTCCTGTACCTGTGCCAGTAATTTCTGCAGGCGAAAATTCGAGAGTGCGGGACAACCACGCAAGTGCAACATCAGAACTCCGAAACGGCTAACCACGGGAAGCGGGGAATGATACTGGATGGGGTTACGGGAGACAAAATATCACTGTTTGAAAGACAGCATCTGTGAGAGTTTGATCGCGGACGAGATCCGCTCCTACAGGTGAAACAAACGGCAGGAGTGGATCTCGTCCGCGATAATACCGGCACAGGATCAGGCAATCGTCCGCCAGTCGAGCCCCTCTTCCTGGTCTGCGATGCCGACCCAGTCGGGCTCGCACGCCAGCGCTTCAGCCAGTGCCGCCTGCGCCAGTGCCGGACGGTTGTTTTTGTCGCTGAGATGGGCAGCAACCAGGTGCTGCAGACGCGAGGTATCAAGCTGTGACAGCAAACTGCCGGCCTGGGCATTACTGAGATGTCCCAGTGGCCCACCGACACGTGCCTTTAAATTCTCCGGGTAAGGTCCGTCGGCCAGCATGTCGACGTCATGATTGCACTCCAGCAACAGGGCGTCACAACCGTGCAGACTGTCAAGCACATGCGGCGTCATCCGGCCGGTATCCGTCAACACGCCCAGGCGCAGCTGTTCATGCTCAAAGGCAAACTGACAGGGTTCACAGGCATCGTGCGGCACAGTAAAGGGACGCACATGAAGCGCCCCGATACTGAAACCGGAATGTCCGTCAAAGTGGTGCACACAGGGCAAGTTGTCGTCACGCAGCACCCGCCGGGTTCCGCGTGTCATCCACACCGGCAAATCGTACTTGCGCGCCAGCGGTGGCACACCGCGTACATGATCACCGTGTTCGTGCGTGACCAGTATCGCAGACAGGTCGGACGGAGCGCATCCCAGCTGTGACATGCGTCGCTCGGTTTCACGACAGGAGAAACCGCAATCAATCATCACCAGGGCGGTGCCCGCCTCTACCAGCGTGGCATTTCCCCGGCTGCCACTACCCAGCGATGCGAAACGCATCCGGTACTCCTTGAATTCAAAGATACTTGTCTTTGTGGCTATTAAATAATCTGCTGCAGGACAGGTAAAGCAAAACGTACCGGTCAGACACGGAGCACTGGTCTTGACGGGTACGTCGCGTACGCTCCTTTACCTATCCTGCGGACGACCACGTGATGCCAGGCGCACTAGCGCAGCTGCTCTTCCAGCAAGGCAAGAATCCGTTTTGCTGTCGAGGAAGTATCCCGCTCACCCTCGGCATTGTTGACAATAATGTGGGTGGCCGGTCCGTTGGCCTGCAGCACAATCCGGTAACGGGTACCCCCCTCCTCATCATCTGAAGACCAGAATGCCAGCTTGCTCAACACACCTTCACTGTTCTGATCAGCCAACGGATCATTGTAGGTAACAAAATAGGTACCCTCGGAACGATTCCTGTCCTCCACGGCAAAACCGACCCGGTCAAGCGCTACACCGGTACGGCGCCAGGCGCGGGAGAAATCCTCGTGAACGAGCAGCATACTGCCACTGTCATTGCTAACCATCTGCGCGCGTACCTTGGGACCGCTCTGTCTGGCCACCATGGCTTCCGCCTTCTGTTCCTCGACACCCAGATAGACCATCAGGCGCTTGAGCATCTCCGCTTCCAGTTCAGGATCCGTCGGGCGTGGCTGCCATACCGAGGTACCATCTTCTACTCCACCCTGAATGACCTCCTCCACGCCCCGGTGGGTAAGATAGATTTCAGTGGTTCCGGACTCAATGCCCCGCTCCAGCCTGACCCGGAACTGGTCCCGGGTTGCTGAGGAATAAACCGAGTCAAGGACCTTGCCAAGAAAATTGCGAACAGGACCACCGGGTATATCCGCGCGATTCTCCGCCCAGCCGGTCTCGAGGATACCGACGCGCGGGTCCTCCATCTTGATGAGAAACCCTTCTTCCAGCCAAAACTCCTTCACATTCGGCCAGACCTGCGCCGGCGCACCCTGCACTATCAGCCATTGCTGGTTGCCATCACGCTCCACATGCATATTGCCCTGGTCCGGCAGCACGGTAGAACCACCACCTTCAGGCAGGCTTGCACCAAATTCTGAATAGGTGGTACCCGCTGCATCAATGGAAGACGGTGCGTCATTGATGGTGTTCGAAGACAGGTCTGGTGGTACCTCAAGCGACTGGATGGTCTCGCTCTTTTTGTAGTCTACCTTCTTGCGACCCGGTGCCGCCTTGTCCATAAAACTACAGGCAGATAACAGCAGGGAACCGGCGATCACTACAAGCACAGACCGGTCGAATTTATTTTGTTGCATACGTATGTTCCTGACTATTCAATGAGGCCGGCCTGCCGAAGCGCCTGCCGGACTGTTTCATGGTGTTCACTGGACAGGGTTGTCATCGGCAGACGTATGCCCGCAGGGATCAAACCCATTTCATACAACGCCCACTTGACCGGGATCGGGTTAGACTCCACGAACAGACAATGGTGCAGACTTTCCAGAGGCGCATTGATTGCGCTGGCGGTTTCCCTGTCACCTGCCAGCGCCGCGGCGCACATATCGTGCATGGCTTGCGGCGCCACGTTGGCGGTCACTGAAATATTACCCTTCCCGCCCAGTAACATCAGCTCCATGGCCGTGGCATCGTCACCACTGTAAATATCCAGCTGATCCCCACAACATTCAATCAGCCGACGGGCGCGTTCCATATCGCCGGTGGCTTCCTTGATACCAATAATATTGTCGATGGGTGCAAGCCGTTCCACGGTCTCATGCAGCATGTCAACCGCGGTACGCCCGGGCACATTATACAGAATCTGTGGAACCGGCACCGCCTCGGCCACTGCCTTGTGGTGCTGGTACAACCCCTCCTGGGTCGGCTTGTTGTAGTACGGCGTCACCAGCAGACAGGCATCAACCCCGGCGTCCATTGCACAGCGGGTAAGATCGATTGCTTCCCGGGTGGAGTTCGCGCCGGTGCCGGCAATCACCGGGATCCGTCCGGCCGCCATTTCCACGGTGCGACGCAGCAGGTGACAATGTTCTTTCTCGTTGAGGGTGGCGGATTCACCGGTGGTTCCCACTGCAACCAGGGCATCGGAATGCTGTTCGACATGAAAATCGATCAGGCGCTGCATGGCGCTTTCATCTATAGCGCCATCCTCCCGCATCGGGGTCACCAGCGCTACCAAACTGCCTTGAAACATCACCGAGATCTCCGGGCCTTGTAAAGACCGACATGGTACTGACGCCACCCCTGACTGACAAGGCAATCCGCAACGAAAAGAGGCATTTCAACCCTACAAGACAGCAATGGTGGTAAACTTGAACGCGCAGCTACCCACGGCGATTACCGACCACTGGAAATACGGATTCATGAACGGAACTACGGCTTCAAAGAATAACCAGCTGGTGCTTTCCGCACTGGGTAGCGATAGACCCGGGATTATTGATGAATTATCACGCGCCGTACTGGATAGCGGCTGCATGATACTTGACAGCCGCATGGCGGTACTCGGCGGTGATTTTGCCCTGCTGCTGCAGGTTAGCGGCAACTGGAACAACATCGCCAAGCTGGAAGACCAGATTGCCGGGCTGGAAAACCGGCTCGGGCTGACGATTTCGTCCCGGCGCACTGCAGACAGGGAAGCCAGCGAGGACATGCTGCCCTATGGGGTCGACGTAGTGGCACTGGACCAGCCAGGTATTGTTCACAACCTGGCAAAATTCTTCTCGCAGCGACACATCAATATCCAGGAAATGATCACCTCGAGTTATCCGGCCCCGCACTCCGGTACCGTTATGTTTTCCGTACACATGAATGTCGAAATTCCGGCGAAAACACAGATCTCAACGCTGCGCGAAGAATTCATGGAATTCTGCGACGAGATGAATCTGGATGCCGTGAT
>DAOVVG010000087.1 GCA_030632175.1 Gammaproteobacteria bacterium | reverse complement strand
CCGGCAAAAATGGCTGCTTCATCACCGCCGGTACCGGCGCGGATTTCCAGGAATATATTGCTGTTGTCGTGCGGGTCTTTCGGCAGTAACAGTTTCTGCAGTTCCAGTTCCAGTTTATTGATATCACCGTTTGCCCGTTTCAGTTCATCTTCCGCCATGCTTTTCATGTCGGGGTCCGGATCCCTGAGCATTTCCTGCGCCGAGATGATGTCGTCCTGTGCCTGTGACCAGGCGCGGAAGGTGTCAACGACAGGAGTCAGTTGTGCATACTCCCTGGACAGATTGCGATAGCTGTCCTGATCGGCAATGGTGCCTGCATCAGACAACAGCGCGCTGACCTCGCTGTGGCGTTCCTGTATCTGTTCGAGTTTTCGGATGATGCTTGTTTGCATGATTATTTTTTGTCGCGGGTATTGAGCTGAAACAGTATGCGTACCGCTTCAAGCAGACCGGCTTTACCGTCAGCCGCTGCATTGCGCAGATTGACGCTCGGGTTGTGTGACAGCTTTTTAACCAGGTTCCGGGTCAGTGTTTTGATGACTTCCTGCGGTGGTGTGCCGTTTTCCAGTTGCCGGCCGGCCTTCTCGATTTCTGCATCACCCAGTGATTCTGCATATTCGCGGTAGGCGCGTACCGTGGGAACGGCATCCAGTGAATGAACCCAGGCCATGAAACGTTCTACCTGGCTGTCGATGATTTCCTCTGCCTGCAGTGCGGCTTCCTCGCGTGAGCGCAGGTTCTCTTCAATGACCTGCTTGAGGTCATCCACCGTGTACAGGTAAATATCGTCAAGCTCTGCAACATCGGCGGCAATATCCTGCGGTACCGCAATATCCACCATGAAGACCGGGCGATGCTTGCGTTTTTTCAGCGCGGCCCTGACCTGGTCCCGGGTTATAAGCGGTTCGGTACTGCCAGTCGAGGAGATCACGATGTCGGCTTCTTCAAGGTGCGCGGTGATCTCGTCCAGTCCTATGCCATAACCGTTAAATTGTGACGCCAGTTCGTGGGCGCGGGAGACGGTGCGGTTGGCGATGATGGTTTTTCCAATGCCCTGTTCATGCAGGTGCCGGGCAGTCAGTTCGATAGTTTCACCGGCGCCAACCAGTAGCGCCGTCTGGTTTTCCAGCTTGCCGAAGATTTGCCGCGCCAGGCTGACGGCAGCAAAGGCAACGGATACCGGGCTGGCGCCGATGGCGGTATCGGTACGCACCTGCTTGGCAACCGAGAAGGTGTGCTGGAACAACCGGTTTACCAGGGTGTCAATGCTGTTGGCCTGCAGCGATTGCTGGTAGGCGTCCTTCATTTGCCCCAGTATCTGAGGTTCGCCCAGTATCATGGAGTCCAGTCCGGCGGCCACGCGCAGGATGTGGCGTACGGCTTCTGCCTCCTGGTAGCTATAAAGGTGTGGTTGCAGGCTGTCCTGGTCAAGCTGATGGAACCGGGCGAGCCAGTTCGCAATGACCTCGGGTGAGGCATCATCGAGGGTGCAATAGATCTCGGTGCGGTTACAGGTCGAAAGAATGGCGGCCTCGCGCATACCGTCCAGCGCGATCAGTTCTGCCAGTGCACGGGCGATCTGATCCGGCGGAAACGCGACCTGCCCGCGAACCTCGACGGGCGCGGTGCGGTGATTGATGCCAAGGACTGTTAAATACATGTCAAATTAAAGGAAATCCCGGAATGAACGCAAAATTCTGCATGGCGGGGTCTGTTAATACAAGCCGGAGGCGAATCCTGATGCATCCACCCGGGATATACAACCAGTGGTGTTAATAATGCTGTGTATTTATTCAGGGGCGGCTACGCAGGGTGTTCGGGAGGCTGTTAGAATGGCGGCGATGGAGAACTTAATGATTGAAGTGAATCGATTAACCCGCCGTTGCGGGCTGGTCACCCTGATGGCTGCGTCGTTGATTTCCTGCGCCGTTTCCGGCAATCGGGGTGCGTCCCCGGACCTGACCGGGCATCAGGCCGAGAATCAGACCTTGCCTCAGGCGACCTCTGCCGGGGTGGAGCAGCAGGCGCCGTTGCCCGAGCAGCATCTCACCGATGACCTGATGTTTGACATTCTGCTGGCCGAAATCGCCGGTCAGCGTGGTGACATGGATACCGCCGTCCCTCATTATCTGCAAGCGGCTGAAAATGCTCGGGATCCCCGTGTTGCGGAGCGGGCCGTGCAAATCGCCTCCTATGCCAAACAGTATGCCATCGCGGAGCGGGCGGCACGCCGCTGGGTAGAGCTGGCGCCGGATGATATTGAGGCACATAAAGCGCTGACGGTGCTGGCGTTGCATCTTGGTGATACGGATGAAGCGATCGCACAGCTGGATTATCTCATCAGTGCTGCTGATGATCCGCAGGAAGGTTACAGCCTCGCGACTGCGCTGCTGGCGCGCGACCCTGACAAGATGGCTGCCCTCGCAGCCATGGAAAGGCTGGTTGCCTATCATCCCGAAAATCCACATGCATGGATGGCATTGAGCCGTATGTCGGTGAATGTCAATAAACTGGACAAGGCGCTGGACGCGGTTAACAGGGCGCTTGATCTGAGCCCGACTCTGCCGGCAGCCATGATGCTGAAGGCGCAGATCCTGGTACGGATGGAGCGCAAGGCAGAAGCAACGCAGGTGCTGGAAACAGCAGTCAGCAAGCACCCTGATAATGCCATGCTGCATTTTGCCTACGGGCGTATGTTGCTGGATGGCGATGATCTCGCAGGTGCCAGAAAGCAGTTTGGCAGGGTGGTAGAGCTGGATCCGGAGAATGCCGAGGGCCTGTATTCACTGGCCTTGCTGGAACTGGAAACCAAAAAGTACAAGGCCGGTGAGAAACATTTGCAGCAACTGCTGAAGTTGCGGCCGGACGAACAGAATGCCTATTACTACCTTGGCTATTCTTCGTTGGAGCAGGGCAAGGATGATGCGGCGTTGCAGTGGTACAGAAAGGTTGAAGGCGGGGATTACTGGAGTCAGGCGCAATTGCGTATTGCAGAAATTCTTGTTCGGCAGGGCGAAGTGGATGCCATGCAGAATCACTTGCGCTCACTGCGGCGTATGAACCCGGACCAGAACGTGACCCTGTACCTGATTGAAGGACAGGTGTTGACGGATGCGGGCATGAACCAGGAGGCTTTTGACCTCTATGGTTCTGCGTTGCAGGGCAGTCCGGACAATGAAGAATTGCTGTATGCGCATTCGCTGGCTGCGGAGAAGCTTGGCAAACTGGAGATTGCCGAACGCGATATGCGTCGCATCCTCAAGAACGACCCGGAGAATACGCGCACCCTGAATGCGCTGGGCTACACGCTGGCTGACCGTACCGACCGTTACGAAGAAGCGTTGAACTATATAAACAGGGCCTATGCCCATGAACCGAATGACCCGGCCATTATAGACAGTCTCGGCTGGGTGCACTTCCGGCTCGGTAATCTGGATGAGGCGCGTCGCCTTCTGCAGCAGGCCTGGGATATGACAGAGAACAGTGAAATTGGCGCGCATCTGGGTGAGGTCATGTGGGCGCAGGGCGACCATGAGGGTGCCCGCAGGATCTGGGATGCGTCGCTGGCGTCAGAGCCGGACAACCCTATGCTTATAAAGGTTATTAACCGCTACAACCCATGAAATATCTGGCAGGTCTGCTGGCTGTGCTGTTACTGGCCGGCTGTGCGACCACCCCTGCTCCCCGAAGCAGCGAGTCTGCTGCAGCGCTATCCGCCTGGCAACTCAACGGCCGCATGTCGCTCACCCGCGGCGAGGAGGGCTGGCATGCAAGCCTGCACTGGCAACAGCAGGCGGACAGCTATTTTCTAAGAGTTTCCGGTCCGCTGGGGCAAGGTGGCTTCCAGCTGAGTGGTGACAGCCATGGTGTGGTGCTGGTGGATGCTGACGGGCAAACCTTTGCCGCGCGGGATGCGGATGCGCTGCTGGTACAGGTGACCGGCTGGCGATTGCCGGTCATGGGGCTGCGCTACTGGGTCAGGGGGTTGCCGGCGCCGGGGGGCGGTGAGGCGCTTACAAGCCGTAATGAGGCGGGCCAGCTGAGTCGCCTGATACAGTCTGGTTGGACAATAAATTATGATAGGTATCAAATAGTTGGTGACATTTCTCTGCCAGACAAGTTGCAGCTTGTTAGTGACGATATTTCCGTGCGTATTATCATTGATAAATGGGAGTTGGGCGCTGTTACGGCCTATTTACCATGAAGATCGCTGATGTTCCTGCTTCGGCTAGTGGTCCCTGGCCGGCGCCTGCCAAGCTTAACCTGCTTTTGCACATCACTGGCCGGCGTGCGGATGGTTACCATGAACTGCAGACACTGTTTCAGTTTTTGACCTTCGGTGACTGGCTCTATTTTGACCTCCGTATGGATGGTGAGGTGCGACTGGTCGGGGAACCGGCCGGGGTGCCGGCCGCTGCTGATTTGTGTGTGCAGGCGGCCAGGTTATTGAAGGAAGCGACGGGCAGCAACGCCGGAGTCACCATCTATAACGACAAAAGGTTGCCTCCCGGCGGTGGTTTGGGCGGCGGTAGTTCGGATGCGGCTACGACGCTGGCCGTGCTGAACAAGCTGTGGAAACTGGGTCTTTCCCTGGATGAGCTGGCCGAGCTGGGTCTGAGCCTGGGGGCTGATGTGCCGGTGTTTGTCCACGGAGAAGCGGCCGGGGCCGAGGGGGTGGGTGAGGTTTTGATCCCGGTGACCTTGCCTGAACCATGGTTTTTGGTGGTGAATCCGCTGGTAAGCGTATCAACTGCCAATATTTTTTCCGATCCGGGTTTGACACGGGACACGCCCCGAACGAAAATACCCGACCCTATTACGGGTGTCGGCAAGAATGACTGTGAGGCTGTAGTGCGGCGCAGGTACCCGGAGGTAGCGGCGGCTCTCGACTGGTTAACTGCATTTGCACCGGCCCGGATGACAGGGACGGGCGGTTGCGTGTTCGCAGCATTTGATTCGGAAGCAGCTGCAAGCGTGGTTGCAGGACAGGTTCCCGCCAACTGGAGCAGCTTTGTCGCCCGGGGTGTCAACCTCTCGCCGCTGCGACAGGCGTTGGTGTGAGAGAGAACGGTCCCACGTGAATACAGTGCTGGACGATTTATTGGGACGTCGCCAAGCGGTAAGGCCCGGGGTTTTGATCCCCGTATGCGCAGGTTCGAATCCTGCCGTCCCAGCCATAGGTAAACATCGCTGCAGGCGATGGCCCCTGACGTAAAAGGCGGCAGGATGAGAACCTCAAGGTTCGACAAGTGCGCGAAGCGTACTTGAACGTTGTCGCGCAGCGACAGCGGCCCCGCAGGGGTGAGACGCGCAGCGACGAATAATCCTGCCATATTAAACTGGTGTGATGGGTACGCTGCGCTTTACCCATCCTACGTACTAAATGGGAATCTGAGTAGGACGGGTAAAGGAGCAACGCGACGTACCCGTCGAGGCCAGGTTGGCGCAATTAAACAGCGGTGAAAATGAAACAATTATGAACGGCAGGCCCGCATCAGATTCAGACAGCCAGATAATGGTGTTCACCGGTAACGCGAACCCGCAACTGGCGAAGGATGTCGTGCGTCATTTGCGGGTGAACCTCGGTGAAGCACATGTCAGTAGTTTCAGTGACGGTGAGGTGCAGGTTGAAATCACGGAAAACGTCCGTGGCAAGGATGTTTTCATTTTGCAGCCTACCTGTGCACCGACCAACGACCATTTAATGGAATTGCTGGTGATGATTGATGCCGTGCGGCGCGCGTCAGCACACCGTATTACGGCAGTCGTCCCTTATTTCGGCTACGCGCGCCAGGATCGCCGGCCACGCTCGGTGCGTGTGCCGATCACGGCCAAGGTGGTTGCCCGGATGATTGGTAATGTGAAAGCCGACCGGGTATTGACGTTCGATTTGCATGCAGACCAGATACAGGGATTTTTTGATATTCCGGTCGACAACGTCTACGCATCACCGATACTGCTCGGTGATGTCTGGAAGCAGAAATACCCGGATATCGTCGTTGTGTCTCCCGACGTTGGTGGTGTGGTCAGGGCGCGGGCACTGGCGAAACGCCTGGATGACGCGGACCTGGCGATTATCGATAAACGCCGGCCGCAGCCGAACGAGGCGCGGGTGATGAATATTATTGGTGAGGTAGCAGGACGCACCTGCATCCTGGTCGATGACCTGGTCGATACCGCCGGTACCCTGTGCCTGGCGGCGATGGCACTGAAAGAACAGGGTGCTGACCGGGTGGTCGCTTATTGTACGCACCCGGTGTTATCCGGTGCGGCAGTGGAGAATATTACTGCTTCGGAACTGGATGAGCTGGTCGTGACAGACACCATCCCGTTACGCGAGAATGCACAGGCGTGTGGAAAAATACGTCAGCTGAGTATTGCCACGATGCTGGCGGAGACCATGCGCCGCATCAGTAACGAAGAGTCGGTCAGTTCGCTTTATATGGATTGATAAGTTTTCGCAGTTATGTCCCGTCAGGGGCATATCTGCTTGTTGTCTCCCCTGGTCGCGAGGGAGATGTGATTGGCACCGCAAGGTGCGTATTTTTGTGGAGAAGTAATATGGCTATTAGTTTTGAATTGAATGCAGAGTCACGTACTGATACGGGTAAGGGTGCGAGCCGCCGCCTGCGTCATGCGGGCAAAGTACCTGCGATTATGTACGGTGGCGGGAAAGATCCCGAGTCACTGACGTTGTCTCACAATGAAGTGCTGCGTAACCTCGAGCACGAGGCGTTCTACTCGCATATTCTGACCATCAAGTCTGGTGGTGCTGAAACGCGCGCCATTCTGCGTGATTTGCAGCGTCATCCAAGCCGGCCCGTGATTATGCACATGGATCTGCAGCGCATTAGTGAATCAGAGAAGCTCAAGACGCATGCGCCGGTGCATATCCTTGGCGAAGAGGCCTCTGCAGGGGTGAAGGAAGGCGGTCTGGTTTCCCATGATCTGCCGGAAGTCTCTATTGAGTGCCTGCCGAAAGATCTGCCCGAGTTTATCGAAGTCGATATTTCTGAACTGGAGATTGGCGATGCGCTGCACCTGTCTGATCTGAAGGTGCCTGAAGGTGTGACACTGATAGACCTGGCGCGTGAGCATGATCTTACTGTGGTTTCGATCCATGCCAAGCGTATCGAAGTCGAGGAAGAGGAAGCTCCGGCTGCCGAGGGTGCTGCTGAAGGCGGCGAAGAGGCCAAGGATGCCGGTGAAGGCGAAGGCGAAGGTAGCTAGGCGGCTGTTGATCGTTGACTGCCATACAGCTCGTCGCCGGGCTGGGTAATCCCGGAACAAAATACGAACAGACCCGGCATAACGCCGGGTTCTGGTTCGTTGATGAAGTTGCGCGCCACTGCAATACGCAGTTCAAGTCCGAGAGTAAATACAAAAGCGAGGTTGCCCGTTGTTCAATGGCGGGTAAAGACCTGCGTCTTCAAAAACCCATGGACTTCATGAACTGCAGCGGCATGCCGGTGGCGTCGCTGGCCGGGTTCTACCGGATACCGCGCAGCGCCGTCCTCATTGTTCATGATGATCTGGATTTGCCGGTTGGCACCGTCAAGCTCAAAAAGGGCGGTGGTCACGGCGGTCACAATGGCCTGCGCGACCTGATCCCTCATCTGGGCGGCAAGGACTTCCTGCGACTGCGCATCGGTATTGGTCACCCGGGTGACCGTGATGATGTGGTGGGCTATGTGTTGAAGGCGCCGTCCCGCGACGATCGCCTGTCAATCGATCAGGCCATCAATGAGGCGGTGAAAGTGCTGCCGGATATCATTGCCGGCAATATTGAAGCGGCGATGCAAGAACTGCACACTGCAAACTAGCGCAGGCTGTGTACCCCGAAAACCGGATGGTAACAAGTAAATGAGTATTACATGTGGCATCGTTGGTCTTCCCAACGTCGGTAAATCCACCCTGTTCAATGCCCTGACCGAAGCGGGGATACAGGCGGATAACTATCCGTTCTGCACCATTGATCCCAATGTCGGTATCGTGTCAATACCGGATCAACGTCTTGACCGGTTAGCAGAAATCGTCAAGCCGCAGAAGGTGCTGAACACTACCATGGAGTTCGTCGATATCGCCGGTCTCGTTGAAGGCGCATCAAAAGGCGAAGGACTGGGTAACAAGTTTCTTGCCAACATCCGCGAGACAGATGCTATTTGCATGGTGGTACGCTGTTTTGATGATGACAACGTCGTGCATGTGTCGGGCAGTGTGGATCCGTTGCGTGATGTGGAAGTTATTAATACCGAGCTTGGTCTTGCAGATCTGGAGTCGGTCGAGAAAAGAATTCAGCGCGTCAGCAAGATTGCCAAGAGTGGTGACAAGGATGCGAAGGCAACGCTGGCTGTGCTGGAAACAGTGCGTGATCAGCTCGATGCCGGTGGCTCTGTTGTCAGCATGGGGCTCGATGCCGAGCAGCAGGCGTTAATATACGATCTGCATCTGCTGACGGCCAAACCGGTGATGTACATTGCCAATGTTAGTGAGGACGGTTTCGAAAACAATCCCTATCTTGACCGGATTGCCGAGCGTGCGGCAGAAGAGGGCGCGCCGCTGGTTGCTGTTTGCGCGGCCATCGAGGCAGAGCTGGTCGAACTCGATGCCGCCGACCGGGATGAGTATCTGAAGGAACTGGGTTTTGAAGAACCCGGACTGAACCGGGTTATCCGCGCCGGTTACACGCTG
>DAOVVG010000201.1 GCA_030632175.1 Gammaproteobacteria bacterium | reverse complement strand
GTTCTGCATGGGCTTCGTGAACTGGTAGAAGGTATGCACATCTTCAACCAGCGTAGCCAGCTTCTCATGATTAATCGGTTCAAAGTTGGCGATAAAATTTCCCGGCTCGGACATATCCAGCTCGGTCTGCGTGTCGAACCCCGGATGAATCGCATCATCCGGACGCTGGAACAAACGGTATTCGCAGTTTTTCACCAGCTTGACGCTGTGGTCTTCGCTGTCTTTCGGGCCACAACCACTGACACATCTGGCAGGCACCACCACTGAAGCGGTGATGTCGTCTTCCATCTGTACCTTTTCTGTAGCGATGTAATCCTGCCTTAACTTGAAGGTCCGCCATTTCGAATCCCGGTCAAAACCAACACGCAGGTAGGAGGCAACTATATTCCTGTCATCAAGCTTCAGCTCATGCGCCGGTGCACCGTCAACCTCATCGACGGACAGATGATTACGCCAGCGGTTGCCCCACTCAGGCCGGTAGAACCGCTTGATAAGAAACACCAGCGCCAGGATCCGCGGTGAAATGGATGCCAGCCACTCATTGTATTCATCCGTGTAGTTCGATGTAGGCGTGAGTAACTTGATCACAGAACCAAGACTGCGCTCGGTACTCAGCGGCTGGCGCGTTGGATCCCGGTCTTCGTGCTCGAAATCCGGCTTAAAGCGTTTCTTGTAGTCCTTGTCGTAAATTTCCTGCACCATATCGAGATCCTTGTTCAGATCATCGACAAACAGGGGGCGGTAAATCACAGCATCACTCAGCGACTTTGAAATTTCCGACTTGCCGCCACCTGATACAGTACTGGGCTTGTGGCAGAACGTCCCTTCCGGGTTCATGCCCACCAGGCGCCAGGACGGCGCCCCCGGATGCTTGCTCATTTCAACCTTGTAGCCACTGGGCTGCATATAGGTCTTGCCCGGCTGCAGCCTGATAGTCTGCAGTCCATCTTCCTTCATCCAGGTAATGGTCTGTGCATTCAGGTCCATACGGACCTTCTGGGGAACATAGATGATATCCGGATAATTTTTATCGATGGCGTAGCCTTCCGGCTGCACATCCATCACATCGCCATAACGCCCGGCCATCTCGTCAAAGGAATAACCGGGTGTCATGGTCCGGCTGTCTACGCCGTATTCCTCACCATGATTACGCCGCGGAAAAGCAAGCGCGCCGCCGGCATGTTCTTCTTCTGCAAGACCGAACAGGTTCGCTGAAAAGCCGATCTGCGTCTTGACCTCTTTCTTGCAGTAACCAAAGTAGTTGTCCGCCAGCAGCGTGACAATGACACCGGACTCGTCACGTGCCGTCAGCTTGAACGCCTCACCATCATTGTAAAGTTCTGCTTCATCTTTCCAGCACATTCCTTCCTTGCGTTGACGGTCTGTGGCCTTGCTCCACTGCGGCAGACCGGCTTCCTTCTTGGTCAAACCCACCAGATGTGGCGCAAGAATTACGCAACCGGTGGTACCAGTCCAGTGTTCAACATCGAGCCCGGCATCAAATGCGGCAAGATTGGGATTACCGCCGTTGCCAAAAATACTCTCTACAAAATCCAGATTGCTGACAAGGTTCCCCGGCGCGAAGAAATGGATCTCCATTGTCTTCTCTGCTTCCTTGCCCGGTATCTCCGGACATACAATCGGACGCAACAGCAGCGAAACAAACATCCTTGCTGATTCAGGAAGTCCTGAAGTAAACGGTATCGTCAGCAACTCATCCGTCGGGGCAAGCGCACGCCCGAGCATAAAGGCAAAGGTATTCAGGGGGACCGCTTTCTTGTCGCCGGCAATCGGCAGGCCGCCTTCACTTATATGAAACGAACCCTTCGTGGTGCGCCGGTCACTGGCCGGATTATGCAATACGCCTTGTGCTACCCGGTAGCTGGATACGATATCGGAATGAAACTCATCCTTGCCCATGGGCAGGGACAGTTCCCGCGCCACACCATGACGATCGAGCACAAAGGTTTGCGTCGGCAGCATGGGTACAGCATCAAGTTCAAGATCAGCAAGATATCGCTTCAGGAAGTCCTGTATCCGCAAGTCGACAGGGCACTGATAATTGGCAAGCAGCCGGTTCTTCTCCCGGTAGCTTTTCAGCAGATCGCGCGAAATACCGAAGAAGCGCTCAGCCTCTTTGGGGACACTGGTGGGTTGTCCTGAGGACGCCAGCTTTAAATTGATATATAGCTGTAATTTATGACGTTCTTCTTCGGCTGTCTCAGGCGCCTTGTTCAATCCCAGGGCATGGGCAAAGTCCATAAACATTCTCCGCGTTCTTATTAGATGCCCGGACCGGGCCAGAACAATCCACAAAACTGGCGTTATTTTACCGAACCAGCGGTTTAAAATCAGTGAACTTACATAATTATTATTAATTCCAACAATAGATAGCAGGTGTATCTATTTGTTTTATATTTATTTGTTCAATATAGATTGGCATCGAAGGAATGTGTAATCACCCGCTTATTGCCAACAAAGACTTCCCGCACCAGCCGTTATTCAATACCTTTATTAATGCAGGCCGGTAAATTCAACCGCTACTTGCTTGCGGTATTCTTCATCAAAGATCAGCTCAATCGTGACCTCGCCTTCATTGTCATCGATCTTCACCTGCTTTAACTCCGGCAGACGTATAGCCAGGTAACTGCACATGGCAGCGGCCATGGACTCATCAGCTGAATGCAGTGCAGAGGCAAGATTGGCGGCTGCAAACTGGGTCCGCTGGTTCTGGTCAGGATTCTTGATGGTTTCCCCACCCAGCAAGATACCCGCATCCATCTTGGCATCCATTTTATCCAGGTAGGCTGCCTGATGGTCCGGCATCAACTTGTCACGATCATATTCCAGTTGTGCAATACCGTTCAGAAAAACCGCCATCATATTATCATTCATGGTCAACCCGTATTCAGTAGCCCGGATGTAACGCCGCGGGATCCGGAAGTTTATCTAATACATCCCGGATAACGCTGCACACTATCCGGGCTACAGTGCCAGCGCAATCTGCAGGCTAGCCTGTTTTCTGCAAACCGACTTCCTGACTGCGCAGGTAATCTTCATACGTTCCACTAAAGTTAACAACAGTACCACCCGGTTTCATTTCAATAATGCGTGTTGCCAGCGAGGAAACAAATTCACGGTCATGGCTAACGAAGATCAGCGTGCCGGGATAATTTTCCAGTGCCAGGTTCAATGACTCAATGGATTCCATATCAAGGTGATTGGTTGGCTCATCCATTAGCATTATATTTGGCTCCTGCAACATCAGACGACCAAACAACAAACGCCCCTGCTCACCACCGGATACCACATTGACCGACTTCTTTATATCATCCTGCGAGAACAACAAGCGTCCCAGCGTAGCGCGAATCACCTGCTCATCATCGCCTTCCTTGCCATAGCGGCTCATCCACTCGAACAATTCTGTTTTCTCTTCAAAGTCGGCTGCATGGTCCTGTGCAAAGTAACCAATGTTTGCGTTTTCCGACCACTTCAGCCGTCCCTTGTCTTTTTCAAGGTCGCCGAAGAGCGTGCGCAACAGGGTTGTCTTGCCAATCCCATTCGGGCCGATAATGGCAACGCGCTCACCCACCTCGACTTTCAGATCAAGTTTTTCAAGAATCAGATCATCATCATAGCTTTTGCTCAGGCCCTCGACATCCAGGGCCATCCTGAACAACTTCTTGGACTGCTCGAAACGGATATAGGGGTTCACACGACTGGAAGGCTTGACCTCTTCCAGCTTGATCTTCTCCATTTGCCTGGCACGCGAAGTTGCCTGTCGCGCCTTTGATGCATTGGCAGAGAAGCGGCTGACAAAGGCCTGCAAGTTTGCGAGCTGTGCTTTCTTTTTAGCATTGTCGGCATACATGCGCTCACGCACCTGTGTCGCCGCCGTCATGTACTCATCGTAATTACCCGGGTAAATGCGCAGCTCACAATAATCGAGGTCAGCCATATGCGTACACACGCTGTTCAGAAAATGGCGATCATGAGAAATAATGATCATGGTGCTGTTGCGTTCGTTGAGCACACCTTCCAGCCAGCGGATGGTATTGATATCGAGGTTATTGGTTGGCTCATCCAGCAACATGATATCGGGATCGGCAAACAGGGCTTGCGCCAGCAACACGCGCAGTTTCCAGCCAGGGGCGACTGCAGACATCGGACCGTCATGCTGCTTCAGCGGTATTTCCAGCCCCAGCAACAACTCACCGGCACGGGACTCGGCACTGTAACCATCCAGTTCAGCAAAGCGGATTTCCAGCTCGGCGACCTTCATTCCCTCATCTTCGGACATCTCCGCGAGCCCATAGATACGGTCACGTTCCTGCTTGATTTCCCATAATTCCGTATGCCCCATAATCACCGTGTCGATGACGGTAAATTCTTCAAACGCGAACTGGTCCTGGCGCAGCTTGCCGACACGCTCGTTGTCATCGATAGAGACGCTACCCGCAGTCGGCTCAAGCTCACCGCCGAGAATCTTCATCAGCGTTGATTTGCCGCTGCCGTTGGCGCCAATCAGGCCGTAGCGATTACCCTTGCCAAAGCGAACGGAAATATTTTCAAACAGGGGCTTGGCCCCGAACTGCATGGTAATGTTGGCGGTAGTAATCACGTCTCTGCTCCAAACCCTGATGTTATCCAGCTGTCATTAGCCGTCTTGCGGCACTTAGCCGATCATTATCCCACAGATAGGAAAGTCACGTTGATGGCGGCCTGCCATCGGCAACACAACCAACTCATTTTATTATTCTTCAACAAGTTACACGGGTTAGTTAAATACCGCTCTGGAACCTGAACAGCCGGCTACCAGGAAAAACCCGATGCCTCAGTGACTGTCTGTTGCGTCTACGACATCCACC
>DAOVVG010000240.1 GCA_030632175.1 Gammaproteobacteria bacterium | reverse complement strand
GCAGCCAATTGCAGACCTCCAGAAATCAAGCGTCGTCTGCATACAGAACTGATCCTCCTTCACCCCAATTTCCATCATCAAGCTCGTTGATTACAACCCATGTGCCTTCCGCAAATTTGTCGCTTTTCATTTGCGCAAACACGTTCGTGATACCTTTAATTATCCGGGTCTTCTCTTCTGTTGTGAAGACACCCTTGATACTTTTAACTTCAACAAATGGCATAAATATTCTCCTTGTTTTATATAATAAATTCGACCAGTCAGTCATGTAGATACTAGAGCACGATAACTCTGAAAACCAGTGAACTGGCTGAATGTCTCTTCAGGGGCGACAGCTGCCGAGTTTCTCGAACATCGGTGTTTCAAGAGGAAAGGTAATTAATCTTTAAGATTCTCTGCAGGTATTTGCTGTCGTTGAGGCACAGGTCCAGCAGCACGTAGCCCGGATATCAGGCTTAAGTAAGCACCATTTGGGAAAGACCGAGGTAGCGGGGTTCCAACGAGAACACCAATCGCTTGCTGAGACAGTATTTTCCAAAAGGCACCGACTTGTCGGTACACTCCCAGTCCAGGCTCAATGCCGTGGCACGTCAGTTAAATGAAAGACCACGGAAAACACTGGAATACGAGACACCGGCAGAGCGCTTTAACGCACGTGTTGCATCGATCATTTGAGCTGGCAACTGATACTGAACTTACATGACGGAAACCCATTACCTTGCTGACATACTGGCCCTGCTGGCAGCGGCCATCGCCCGGTTCCGGGACGCGGTGCACAACCGTAAGAAGCGTGCCGCGTGAACGGGAAACCATCCCCCGCTGCTGCCACAGCATATCCCTTGCCGGCACCCCATGCCCGACCGGCCGGGGAAATACTTGCCGGTTTGCGCAGCTCGCCAAATGGCCTGAGCCATGCGGACGCGACCGCCCGCCTGCAACACTATGGCCCCAATGCCCTGCCGGCGGCTGAGCCACCGGGCATTGCCCGCGTCTTCCTGCATCAATTCGCCAGCCCGCTGATCTACGTACTGGTGGCAGCTGCACTGGTCTCGCTGCTCATCCGGGAATGGTCCGATGCCGGGTTCATCTGCGCGGTCCTGTTGCTGAATGCCATTATCGGCACCGCCCAGGAATACTCGGCCCAGCGTGCCGCGACGGCCCTGCAGCAGCTGGTCACCACGTGCAGCCGGGTCCTGCGTGATGGCGACACCCATGAACGCAATGCGGAAGAACTGGTACCCGGGGATATCGTATTGCTGGAATCGGGTGAGCGCGTCCCGGCCGATATGCGCCTGCTTGCCAGCCATGACCTGGAGGTGGACGAATCCCTGCTGACCGGTGAATCCGTCGCGGTGTTCAAGCGTGTGGACGGGTTGTTGCCGGTGGACAGCCCGCTTGGCGACCGGGTCAACATGGTGTTTGCCGGTACGCTCGTCAGCCGTGGACGTGCCCACGGTGTCGTGACAAGCACGGCGCTGAGCACAGAACTCGGAAGTATTGCCTCCGAAGTACTCGTCAAGCCGCACACCAAGGCACCGCTGCTGGTACGGATGGAGCGGTTTACCCGCCGCGTGGCCATTCTTGTCGGTGTGGCCGCATTGCTGATGGCCACTGTCGCACTGGGTCGCGGTATGCCACTGGACGAAATCTTCCTGCTTGCCGTGGCACTGGCCGTGTCGGCCATTCCGGAAGGCTTGCCGGTCGCACTCACGGTGGCGCTGGCCATCAGCATGCGGCGCATGGCGCGGCGGCATGTCATTGTACGACGACTGCTGGCGGTAGAGGCGCTCGGCTCCTGTACCTTCATCGCCACCGACAAGACCGGTACCCTGACCGTCAACCAGCTTACGGCACGCAGGATTGTTTTTCCCGGCCATGAGCCGTGGGAAGTCACCGGCAGTAGCCAGGAGCCGTCAGGCAGTATCCTCACCCCACGGGGCACCCCGCTGCCGGATGAAGAGGCCCTGCTTGGCTGGCTATGCCAGGCGGCAGTGCTGGCCAACGAAGGGATTCTTGCGCATCGTGACCATGGCTGGACACGGCACGGGGATGCCGTCGATGTTGCCTTGCTGGTGATGGCACACAAGGCCGGTGTAACAAAGGTAGAGACCGTTAATGCCATGCCGGAGATCGCAACCATCCCGTTTGAATCGGAGCGCCTGTTCTCGGCGAGTCTGAATAAGAAGGATGGGGAGCAGCAGGCCTTTGCCAAGGGGGCACTGGAACGCCTGTTGCCTATGTGCAGCACCATGGCTACACCCGGGGGGCCGGTAGCACTGGACCGTTCCATGATAGAACGGCAAGCACAGGAGCTGGCTCTCCAAGGCTACCGCGTCCTGGCCCTGGCGGCCGGTGGTATCGAGCTTGGGCCGCAGGAGGTGTTCTCCGAAGAGCACCTCGGGCAGCTGACATTGATCGGACTGGTTGGTCTGATGGACCCGCTGCGACCCGAGTCGAAGGCGGCCGTGGCGGGCTGCCGGGCGGCTGGCATCCGGGTAGCAATGTTGACCGGTGACCACCCGGCAACCGCCTTTGCCATTGCCAGCGAACTGGAACTGGTGACCAGCTCTGCGGAGGTGGTCACCGGGCCGGAACTGAGGCAGGCGGCAGATGCGGACGCCATGGATCGGTTGACCGAGGGGGCACTGGTATTTGCACGTGTGGAGCCGCGGCAGAAACTCGAAATTGTCCAGTCCCTGCAGCGAAACGGACACTTCGTCGCTGTCAGCGGTGACGGCGCCAACGATGCGCCGGCATTGCGCGCGGCCCAGGTCGGCGTCGCTATGGGGCAGAGCGGCACCGACGTGGCCCGAGAGACCTCGGACCTGATACTCACCGATGACAACTTTGCCTCGATCGTGGCCGGCGTCGAAGAGGGACGCATTGCCTATGCCAATGTGCGCAAGGTGATTTTTCTGCTGGTCTCGACCGGGGCAGCGGAACTGGTACTGTTTACCCTGGCGCTGCTGGCCGGCCTGCCGCTGCCGCTACTGGCGGTACAACTGCTGTGGCTGAACCTGGTGACCAACGGCATCCAGGACGTGGCGCTGGCGTTCGAACCGGGCGAAGGTGACGAGTTGCGTTGCCCACCGCGACCGCCGCGGGAATCGATCTTCAACCGGCTGATGATCGAACGCGTCGTCCTGTCGGCGCTGGTGATCGGCAGCGTTGCCTTTGTGCTGTTCCAGTGGCTGCTGGAACGTGGCTTCTCGCTGGACGAGGCGCGCAACGGGACCCTGATGCTGATGGTGCTGTTCGAGAACATCCATGTCTTCAACAGTCGCTCGGAGAGCCTGTCGACATTCCGGCATAACCCGATGCGCAACCCGCTACTGCTATTCGGGACACTGGCTGCACAGCTGATTCACATCGGTGCCATGTATACCCCATGGATCAGCACCGTCCTGGATATTCAGCCGATCACGCCACAACACTGGATGGAACTGCTGGGCCTGGCGCTGACCGTGCTGGTCGCCATGGAACTGCACAAGGCTATCCGGCGGCTGGCGGGAAAATGCAGCCCCGGCAGTCTGGCAGACTGAGCCATCATTATTTCACCAGGCAACACAGCTCTGGCGGTAAAGACCGGTTACTGGGCATTAGTAAACGGGGGGATGCCCATCTGCGAAGCATACTGATCCATTGACAAATCAACGGTGCCTATATGTTGGGATTACCAAGACCGGGTGGCTTGATTTATGCAGGATCCCCTTGCTGATGCTACCGACTAAAAGCCCATGCATCGCACCTCGCCCGTGCGTACCAACGACAATCATATCGACATCCAGGTCCGATGCTTCCTTGAGTATTGTTTCCACAGTCGGTCCATGCACAAGCAGAGCTGTCGCATCCAGGCCTGTGTCGCGCAATCGATCTGCAATCTCCTGAATCTGGCGGTGCTCCTTGTGGAACTTTTTCGCAAGGGATTCCCGGGCTGCCAGCGGGTCCGTCTTAAACTCAACGAAGTCCGGCGGAGGCTCAGCATTATGCACGATCCAAACCCTGGCGGGATATTCACGGGTTATTTTCCTGACTTTATCCACAATGACTTGCGTGGCTTCAGAGAGATCTACAGCGACCAGAAGTTTCATCTTTTCTCACCTCGGTTATACAAAACAGCACAGTCCTTCAGCAGTATAATCGGAATGCCAGACTGGCTGTTATCAGGCGTTACATGATATGCAGTAACTACAGTCATGTCCGTATATATTCACATGCATAGATT
>DAOVVG010000285.1 GCA_030632175.1 Gammaproteobacteria bacterium | reverse complement strand
TTGATGTATAGACGCAACGTCAGTTGCATTTATTCCACAGATGATGAAAAAACTTTTATGGGGCAGTAAGGTCTGATAAATAATGACGAATTACTTGCAGGGTTTATACTTGTTCCAGTCTTGCGTTGTTCAAACACAACAAGCCAGGCTACTGGATATCCTGTGCCACAAGCTATGAGCAGAAGTACTTTTTGCGGGTGGTATTAATGAGAGCGTTGAATAAAACTCAGCGCTTTTCCTTTTCCCAGGCGAATTCCCACTCACTGGCCAGAAGAGCTGCCCTGGAAGTTTCAAGCTGCGTCATACCGGCAGCCAGCTTTTCCCGCACGTCCATAGCCTCGGGATCTCCATAGGATGCGGCTGTCGTCAGCCAGCGGTAGGCATCGATTTTGCTAACCGGGGTTCCCTGCCCCCGCGCATACATTAATCCAACTTCGAACTGGGCAAGTGGATAGCCATTTTCAGCGGAGCGCAAATACCAGTAAAAAGAATCTTCCGGGCTCCGGGCGAGACCAAATCCGTTCGTATAAAGTAAAGCCAGTCTTGCCTGCGCACCGGCATGCTCTTGTTTTGCTGCCTGCCAATACCAGTCAAATGCCTGCCTGTAATCAATGGGAACACCGATGCCTCCCTCATAGATTTCACCAAGGTAGTACTGCGCCTCAGCGTGGCCATCAACCGCAGCTAGCTTGAATTCGTTTCGTGCGGTCTGGTAATCGTAGTGGTTATAAGCATAGATCCCCCTGTTAAAATCCGCATGAACAACCATGGAGTACAACTGAATAACTATCAGGAGAATGAACGGGGTTTCAGTCCTGCGCGGAAAAAACATGTCTGGATCTCTCATTACAATACTGGACGTCATATTAACGGAGATTATTACTGTTTTTGTTTAAAAATGTAGTATTCCAAGGATTAAGAAGGGAATAAACTGCAAGGGTTCAACGTCAATCTATTAAGGGGAATGGGTATGGCAACGACAACGGCTGGTAAACGCGATAACGGTCTCAACTGTATGTTTTCAAATACGAAATTTATCAGAAATGAACTTGAGAAGCACCGCGACCTGCTTTACCGGATTGCCTACTCGTGGTGCCATGACCCATCGCTGGCGGATGACCTTGCCCAGGAGGCCTTGTTAAAGGCACTGCGCAATGCCAGGCAGTTAAAAAAAACCGATGCCATCAAGGGCTGGCTGAGCAAGATCCTTGCAAATTGCTGGTATGACTACCTGCGACGTAAAAAAGAAACCATTGATCTGGACAGTCTGCCCTATGAAGAAAATGTACATGCAATTGATACCAATGAAAGACAGGACATCGTTGACCGGGTACGCGCCATGATCGCACAGTTACCCATAGGTCAGCGGCAGGTCATCACGCTCGTTGACCTGGCCGGTTTTTCCTATGCAGAAATCGCAGGAATCCTGGATATTCCTATCGGTACGGTCATGAGCCGTATTTGCCGTGCACGGAAGGCCTTGAAAATAGCACTTGCTGACTATGATCCGCGCCAAGAGTTTACGCGCGCCAGACTCAGGAGAGTCAAGTGAACTACGGAGAGTACAGTGAACCGTAATGACAAGTTCTCGGATGAACAGATACAGGCATTCGTAGATGACGAAATCGACACCCATGATCGTGCCGAGATCATGGAAGCCATCCGCGCGGATGAAGAGCTGTCCTGTCGTGTCTGCGAATTGTTGCAGCTAAAAGATTCGGTTCGCCTGGCCTACCGCGAGCCTCCACAACCTGAATACACCAGTACATGCTGGCAAACATCCCGCAAGGCAGGGCTATCAATCAAGGCAGCTGCAGCGGTAGCGCTATTTGCCCTGGGTTCGATGACAGGATGGCTGTTGCACACACAACCGGTTTCCACTTCCCCGGAGGCGGCAAAAATCGCACAGATGGCCCCTGCCGAGAAGGAATACAAAAGAGTTATCCTGCATATCAGCACAGCCGACCCGGTGCTTCTCGGACAGGCCCTGGACGATGCAGAACTGCTGCTGTCAGGTTACAAAAACCGGCCTGAAATGGTGCAACTGGAGGTAGTCGCCAATACGGCGGGTTTGACGCTGTTACGTGTCGATGCATCGCCCTATGTTGAACGCATCCGGCGCCTGGCACAGGAATATGACAATATAAGCTTCCTGGCCTGCAGCAGGACAATTGAGAAATTGCGCTTGAAAGGCATTGACGTACACCTGGTACCGGAAGCCATGGTGATACCGGGCGCACTGGAGGAGATTGTCGATAAATTGCAAGAAGGCTGGGTGTATATAAGAGTCTAGCCTGAAAAAGGGTCTGCTATACTGTCCAATCATGTCTTTTGCAGGGTGCGCCATGCGCACCATAAATCAACATTAGCGGTTGCCGATCGGTGCGCATGGCGCACCCTACGGTTGACTGGGAACACAAAAAAGCCGGCCAGTAAAAACTGGCCGGCTTTTTCTTATTACACCTTATATCATACAGTCATGGCTTGATATAGGTGTAACCCATCTGCTGCAATCGGGCCAGTTCGGCAACCCCGCTGGGAACAATATCGTCTTTTTCCACGTCATAGAGGTCACTCTCTGAGTCAATCTTCTTTCCACGCAGGGTATTTGCACAAACCTGGAAGCCAATGCCCTGATCCTTCAGACCTGCGATCTTTGCCTGTATTTCATCGGTTGCATTACCACTTGGCAGCTTGGTTCTGGCTGCAGCGTCAGGTGTTAACAACATGCTTAAACCCTTGCCGTGCATGACGACCTTCAGATCCAGGTTCTCTGCACCCACTGCATTGATATGATTCTGAATATTACGCAGGGCACCCGCCTGTGCTTTTGCGTTGTCGTAATTAACATGGTAAACAACCTTCTGCTTGCCGTACCGGTCTCCTGCCATAAGGTTACCGGTAAACAATAATGCAATACTCAGCAGGAATACTGTAATAATTCTTCTGTTCATAACTTCCCTCCTCCACTTGGATGTTTTGCTACCTTAACTAGACGCTGGCAGCAGGCATTCTATTCCATGTGAAGGTCGTTAGAAGTTTTATCCCGATAAACTACTTGAGGATCTCACCGAGAACTGCGGTGAGTTGTTGTTGCACATTTTCAAGTGGTTGACTCGCATCGACCACCCGGTAACGTTCAGCGTGCTCTTTAGCCATTTCAAGATAGCCCTGACGCACCCTTTCAAAGAATTCGACTTTTTCCTGCTCAAAGCGGTCCAGTGCGCCGCGTTCGCTGGCCCGTGCAAGCCCCACCTC